>JADGBU010000109.1 GCA_015231295.1 Magnetococcales bacterium
CGGGAGCGGATGCGCGCCATCGAAGAGTTGACCCGCATTCGCGGCACCATCGCCCAGACACGGGTGGAGGTGCAAGAGTTGCAGGGCCGTTTGCACGAAAGCGATGAACAGAGACGACACGAGGCCCAAAAGGAGCTGAATACCGCTCTGGCGGAACAGGCCCAGGTGGATGAACAGATCGCCCGTCTGGAAAACCGGGTCGCCCGACTGGTTATCACCGCTCCGGTACGAGGGGTGATTCAGGAGATGGGCACCAGCACCCTCAAAGGGGTGATTCCTCCGGGGGGATTGGTGGCCAAGATCATACCGCTGGGCGATACCCTCGATGCGGAAATTCGCATCACCACACGGGATATCGGACACGTCAAGGTCGGCCAACCGGTGACGATCAAGGTATTGACCTACGACTACGCCCGTTATGGCACCATCGCGGGCGAGATGCGCTCCATCTCTCCCGACGCCTTCATGGATGATAAACAACAGCCGTATTTCAAGGGATTGGTTCGATTGTCCGCCCATCATCTGGGGTCACGTCCCGGAGTCAACGAAATTCTGCCCGGCATGACCGTTCAGGCCGATATCCACACCGGCAGCAAAACCTTGATGGCCTATCTGCTCAAGCCCATCTACGCCTCGATCAACGAAGCGTTTCGGGAACGCTGAAGCTCCCGGAAAACGGAGGCTCACTCCGCCTGGAGCACCGGCTCCAGTTCGGAGGATCCGGTGGCGATGGCGGAGCTTTCCTGCCAGAGCAGTTCGCTGGCTTCGTCGAGGGTGTCCACGCCATCCAGGGCGTCCGCACCGGCATCGTGAACCATCGAGGCCGGAATCGCTTCCCGAACCATCGCGGCCACCGGAGAGGGATCGCGTACCACGGAGGCCGGGATGGATTGCGCTTTCCCGGCACGCCCTTCCGCCATCTCCTGAAACGGTCGGACGGCAGGCGTCGGAGCCGAACCTTCGGACGGGAAGGCCTGACGCAGCGTCCCCATGGCGGCCAGCAGCCGATATCCGGAGCTCAGGTGCTCGTAGAACTCGTTGACCCGCGTGTTTCTGGCGGTGGTCAACTCGTTTTCGGCGTTCAACACGTCGAGCAGCGGACGCAGGCCCATGCGAAACTGCTCATGATAGGCGGAAGTCACCTTCTGTTTGGACTCCAGATGATCATCCAGGCGGGCCAGTCGTTCCAGGGCGATCTGTCGGCGTTCCCAGGCCACCCGGACCTCTTCCACCACCGTATCCCGCGCGTCATCCAACAATCCCTGGCTGCGTCCCACCTGTTCGGCACTTTCGCGCACGGTGGCGAGGTCCGAGCCGCCGTGAAACAGATTGACGTTCAATCGGACCATGGCCCGCATGTTTTCGTTGTAACCCCGCACACCGCCCACATTGTCGGTATTGGAGTACCCCACATCGAGCCCCAGTTTGGGCCAATAGCGAGAATAATTGCCCGCATGAGTCGCCCGAGTCGAGGCCAACTCCCCTTTGGAACGTCTCAGGGAGGGGTTGAGTTGCAACGCCAACTCTTCGGCCTGTTGCAACGAGGTCGGCAGACCCGACGGCACGCCCGGGGGCTCCAGCGGACCGGGTTCGCGACCCACCATGCGTTGATAACGGGTCACGGCCTTCTGGACCGCACCATTCGCGGAGACCAGATCGGAAAGAATCAGCCGCAACCGACTGTCGGAAAGCTCCGCATCCACCGAGGTGGACAGGCCCAGACTGGCCATATCCCGCACCCGTGACAGAATCTGCCGATGGTGCTGTTCCTGTTCCCGCAGCAGTTGTTGCAGTTCCCGCTGTTTGAGCACCTCCAGATAGGCCAGCACGGTATCCAGAACCACCTCGTCAGAGGCCGAATCGAGTGCCGCCTGTTCTGCCGTCTCTTTGGCATCGTTTTCGGCCATCTGATGCCAGGTAGAAAAACCATCGAACAGAGGCTGGTTGAGATTGACCTGCAACTCCCCGCGCCGCAGATGATTTTCCCCCTCGACGGGCCGGGTGGAGGTGGTATTGTTCCACTCTTCGCCGCTTCCCATGCTCAGGTCCAGCGAGGGCAGATAACCGGAGATGGCCCGTCCCTTGCGCTCCTGAACCGCCTTGAGAGAACGACGAGCCGCCTCGATGCGCGGCGTTTCACGCAGCGCGGCCTGCACCGCATCCGGCAAACTCTCGGCCAGCACGGAACCGGGCCACACCGTCAGCAGAGATAACATCGCCGCGCAACGGGGCAACACGCCTCTTTTCCGTTTCCGGGCACTCGGATTGATGCGCGTCATGCGTCTTTCTCCAATGAATGATAATTCATACCACGCATGGCACATCAAGCAAACATCACGCCAATCACAAGGGCTGTCTGGTGGTGGAACGGGGAGTCATAACCAGGAGACGGGGCGACGCATGGGGAATGGGATGGGGGGAGGATGGAAATTCCCAGGGGCTTTGCCCCTGGACCCCACCAGGGGCCAATGGCCCCTGGACCCCGCCGCTCAGGGCGTCGGCGGATAGAGGTGAAAGGCCAGAGCGTAGACCACCAGGCCGGAGATGGAGACGAACATCCACACCGGAAAGGTCTTGCGGGCGACCCGTCGATGGGGTTCACAGGTGGAGCCAAGCAATGGCCAGGGAGCACGCCGCAGGGTGAAGAAGATCAGTGGCAGCGAAAAGGCCGCCAACGTGACATGCGCAATCAGGATGGTGAAATAGACGGGACGAATCCAGCCTTCACCGGCGAATTTCACATTTCCCACCGAGGCGTGATAAATCAGATACGACACCAGAAAAACCGCCGAAACGATCACCGCAGCGATCATACGTTTCCGGTGGGTCTCCACATCGCGGCGACGGATCGCCTGAAATCCCGACAGCAACAAAAGCGCGGCGGTAAGATTCAAAACGGCTTGCAGATGAGGCAATACTGGAATCAACTCCATGCGGCCCTCGATGAACCCGAATGCAGGTGAAAATGGATGAACAACGCCACCGTGAACAGCGCCATGGACCATACCTGATGGGCCCAGGCCAGATTGACCGGCACATGCAGCAACAGAGTCGCGATGCCCAACGCCACTTGCAGGCTCACGGCCAGCAGCAGCAGATGCAGTCCCACCCGCACCGGCCCGGACGAAGCGAAACGCCGCCCCAAAACCCAATAGGCCAGAATCGCGAAGAAGGTCAAGGTGGCCATCAGGCGGTGATCCCACTGGATGGCGGCCACGTTCTCGAAGAAGTTGCGCCATGCGGGAACCATATCCCAATAGGCATCCGGGAACCACTCGTCATGCATGCGCGGAAAGGTGTTATAGCCATATCCGGCCTTGGCCCCCGCCACGAAACCACCACTCAACACGGTGACGGAGATCAGGGTGACGATTCCCAGCGAGGCGCGTCTGAAACCGGGCGCGCTCGCCGTGGCAGGAGAGGCATCCTGGTCGATGAACAACTCCAGGGCGGTCCACAACATCCACCCGTAGACCAGAAACGCCAATCCCAGATGGGCGGTCAGACGATAGGGGCTGACATGAGGATCGGAGATCAGGCCACTCTTGACCATCAACCAACCCATCACCCCCTGCATTCCCCCCAGCAAGAAGATCGACAGCAATCGGATCGTCACGGGCCGATCCAGCTTGCGCCGCCACAAAAACCACGCGAACGGCACAAAAAAGACCACACCGGTCATGCGACCGAGGAGACGATGAAAATATTCCAGCCAGAAGATTCCCTTGAAGCCTTCCAGATCCATATCGTGATTGACATGACGGAACTCGGGGGTATTCTGATACTTGGTGAACACCTCCTGCCAGGCGGCCTGATCCATGGGGGGCAAGGTGCCGATGAGCGGTTGCCACTCCACCATCGACAGGCCGGAACCGGTCAACCGGGTGATGCCGCCCAGTGCCAACATGCCATACACCAACGCGCAACACACAAAAAGCCACCAACCCACCTGCCGTCGGTCCTGACGAGTCATCTCCTCACCTCCCAAAAGAGTGCCACGGCTATTGTCCCTGATCGCAATGCCCCACCGATCCTTCCTTGCAGCGTCGGCCAGAGTACCAATAGGCTCCGGTCAACCGGGCATCGCGCCAATCGACCCCTTCCAGATTGGCACCGAACAACACGGCCTCGCGCAAGTCGGCTCCGGCCAATCGGGCATTTTTCAAAAACGCCCCTTCCAGGGTGGCCTGACGCAGATCGGCCCCGCTCAAATCCGCGCCTTCGAGATTGACCTGAATCAGATTGGCTCCACGCAAATCGGCCCCTTGCAACAGGATACCCGACAAATCCGCCGCGCGCACCTGTGCTTGTTGCAGATGGACGCCACGGGCATCGGCCTTGCGCATCTGGATCTTGAACAGTCGGGCGGCACTCAGATCGGCCTCGCGCAGATCGGCATTGTCCAGATCGCTCCCCTGGAGCATCGCGGATTTCAAAGCGGCGTGGCGCAGATCGGCGCCTCGCAGATCACATTTCACGCAGCGACCGCTTTTGAGCAGTCCGGCCACCACCGAGGAGAGGTCATCGGCCCCCAGGTTCAGCGGCCACATGAGCAGCGCGACCCCCCACAGGCACGCTCCCCTCATCGACACCCTCCCTTGGATTCGGCTCCGCAAATGCGGCCATCGGTCCAGGTCGCGCCGCCCAACAGGGCGTTGGTCAGCACCGCCTGTTCCAGATTGGCTCCCGTGAAATTGCTCTCGCGCAGATCGACATCGGTGAAATTGACCCCCTTGAGAAACGCCTGAGAAAAATCAGCCTTCACGGCCTTGGCTCCGCTGAGGTTGGCCCCGTAGAGGTAGGCGCGACTCAACTTGGCGCGGGAGAGATCGCTTTGACGCATATCGGCTCCGGTCAGATCCACCCGACTCAAATTCGCTTCGGTCAGATCGCTCATCTCCAGATTGGTCCAGACCAGACGACTGCCGGACAGATTCACCCCGCTCATGCGGCATTTGTAAAAAAAGGTGCCGCTTCCATCCACGCCGGTCAAATCGACATCCTGCCAGTCAGTGTATTGCAGATCACAGCGTTGACACTTTCTTTCCTTTTTCAGACGCGCCACCTGATCATCGTTGGCACTCCAGGCCATATCAGGAAAAAAACCAATCAGTATAAATAGATAAAACAGACGACTCATCATACCCCCTCCCCTTTCCGGTCAACCGCTCTCCTGCTCGCGCAAGGGAGGTTTCCGGTCATGTGCCAAACAACCGCCACGAAAATCATAAAATTTTACCACTCTTTCTTCCAATCCTCCATGTGGAAAATGGAGCGGAAATCCTCGACAAAACCATTCAACGCCCCCTTTTCGATCAGGACGACCACGCAAACAATATCTTTAGTTTTCGAAAAAAAACAATATATGTGAATCCAGACCAAAGAAAATCCACCAGAAACGACCATGCCGGAAAGCCTCGCATTCCGCGACCTTCCGGCATTCCAGTCAACCCGACTCCATCCAGGCCACGCCTCGCCCCTCCGGGGATCAGGAGAGGGGCTCCGGCGCGACCAGCGTTTCATCCGGAAACCACTGCAGGCTTTCCCGGTAGCGCACCACATCCCCGATCACCACCACGGCGGGGGGTTGCAAATCGAGAGCCGTCACCTCGGCCTCGACCCGACCCAGCGTGGTCACCAGGGTCTGTTGCGCGGAGGTGGTGGCCCAACGGATCACCGCCACCGGGGTTTCGGGAGCGCGACCGGCGGCGATCAGACGACCCACCACCACGGGCAGATTCTGAATCGCCATGTAGAGCACCAGCACCGGAAACGCCTGCGCCACCGACTCCCAATGGATGCGCGACGAAGGCGAACCGGCCACGAATGAAGGATTTTCCGCCGATTCGTGACCCGTCAGAAAGGCCACGTTGGCATTCACATCCCGATGGGTTACGGGAATTCCCGCATAGGCGGGTCCGGCGATGCCGGAGGTCAGGCCAGGCACCACCCGAAACGGAATCCCTTCGGCCACCAGCCGTTCGGCCTCCTCGCCGCCGCGACCGAACACAAAGGGATCCCCGCCTTTCAGACGGACCACCCGTCGTCCGGCCTTGGCCAACCGCACCAGAGTTTCGCTGATATCCTTCTGACTCGACGAAGGGCTCCCACCCCGCTTGCCCGCGTGAATCCGTTCGCACGACTCGGGGATCAACGCCATGATCTCCGGAGAGACCAGGGCATCGTGAACCACGACATCGGCATTGCGCAGGGCCTTCAGGGCGGCGATGGTCAGCAGATCCGGATCACCCGGGCCCGCTCCCACCAGCAGCACCATGCCCGGTTGGGGATAGGGGCTTGTCAAATCAATGGACATGTCAGTGGCTTGTCCCTGCCGATCGGTTGATTTTGTTGGAGACATTATATTTTCCAGAAGGTTTTTTCATGGGAATCCGTTTGACCTCCTCCAGAGTTTTGGCATCGTAGACCACCAGAGCACCCTCCATTTCCCAGATGCTCAGCAAGGCATAACGGCCATCCTTGGTGAACTCGACATGGGCCGAAGTTTTGCCCGGTGCCGGTCGCACCGTCTTGACGATTTCCAGACTCTGCTTGTCGATCACATGGACCGCATCCTTGTTGGGGCCGGAGAAAACATCGACCCAGGCATAGGGGCTGTTTTCGTGGCTGCGCATGAAAAATCCCGGTCCCAGGGTGGGAATCCGCTGGATGGTCTTCCAGGTTTTCAGGTCCACGACGGTCACTTCCCCCTCTTTGAGATTCGGTGTCGCCATCACTTGCGTCTCTTTATAAGGCCAGATGATCCCCGATGCCAGATGGGGCATGCCGGCGATGTCGATTTCGGCGATTTTGCGACCGACATTCAGATTGACCACCTGTCCGGAAGGACCATTCCGCGACGCCCCGATCAAGTGATGATACTCCTGATCGAAGAGAAAGTCGTCAAGATTTGCATCCAAAAGAATCCGACGCACCGGAAACGGTCCCTTGGCCACAGGCAACGCCTCTCCGGAGGAGGGCTGGAAATCATGAACCGTGGCGGTATAGATCGGGCGCGCCTTGTCGCTGTACGGGATCTCCCACACTTCGGGCAGATCCTTCATGGCCACGATAAATGAATGACGCGGCGGCGCGGCATACACCGCACTGGGCCGGGAGGTGCCGCCCTTGCCATCCACGACCGGAATCACCTTGACCAGGGAAAGATCGGTGGCATCGAGAATCACCAGATTGCGCGGCAAGGTGTTGGCCGCCATCACGAAGCGTCCGTCTCCGGAAACGGCCACATTGCGGGTGTTCACCCCGACGCGGATTTCGGCGGTCATTTGGAGCGAGAAGAGGTCGAAACGACTGACCCAGCCATCACGGGAGGCCATATAGGCGAAACGGCCATCCGGCGAGTATTTGATGCCCCCGTGCAGGGCGTAACGGGAGGGAAAGCGGTGAATCGGTTCCAGACGATCGCCGTCCAGCACCGTGACATGATGATCCCCCAACTCGACAACCATAAACAGGTTCATGATATCGGATTCGTGAACCGGTTTGGATGGCAGCGTATCGTTGCCGTGATGAATGATCCGGCTTTCGCGAATGGTCGCCTCGTCCCAAGACGGGGAGGCGGGCAGCGGGGTATAGACGAAATTCACCAGGGATTGAATCTCTTCCGGGGTAAGTTTCTCTTCGAAGCCGGGCATTTGGGTAGCGATCCGGCCTTTGGTGATCACCTCGGCGGCGGATTTTTTGGAGAGACGTTCGAGATTTTCCGGCAGCAGGGCCGGCCCCATGCCACCGAGACGCTCGGGATGGTGACACTGGGCGCAGAGATGTCGATAGAGTTCATCGACCGGGAGCGGTTCGGCGGCATGGAGCGGGAACGCACACACCAACAACAAAGGGAGGAGCAAACGGATCATGGGACACACCTTCGGCGGACACGGTTAAACCACTCCCATTTCGGGATGGATTGTTTCACGAACGGGGTCCAGGGGCCATTGAACCCCGTTGGTGGACTCCTTATTGGATTTCACCATCGGTGAGATAACATCCCGGATCCTCTTCCCAATGATCCCCGGTGGCCTGATAGGCCCGCACTCGGGTATTGCCCCCACAGATGGCCAAATGGACACATCGACCGCATCGCCCCTTGAGCGGCCTGGGTTTGGCACGCAATCCCGCCAACAAGGGATCTTCCCGATTGCCCCAGATCTCGTCGAACGGACGCTTTTGCACATTGCCCAACGAATGATGACGCCAGAAGATATCCGGATGCACTTCGCCCAACTCGTCGATGTTGGCGATGCCCACCCCGGAGGCGTTACCTCCCCAGCGGGTCAAAAGCGTCTGGGCCCGATCCGCCAGATGGGGCCAATGACGCCGCACCCAAAACAAAAAAAACACCCCATCCGCATCATTGTTTCCGGTGACGATTTCCCGGCCACTCCCCTGCTCCACATCGGCGCGACTCACCTCGAACAACCACTCCATCACCCGGCGCGTCGCCAGCAAATCGGCGTTCTCCCCCCGACTGACCTTGCCCCGCCCGGCACTGTTCCAATGGGAAAGATAAAACCGATCGACCCCTTCATGATCCATCAACGCGAACAGTCCCGGCAGATCGCCCGCGTTGTCCCGGGTCGGGGTGAACCGTATACCGGCTTTCACCCCCTGATCCCGACAATGACCGATCCCCTCCACGGAGCGTCGAAACGCTCCCTGCATGCCGCGCATGCGGTCGTGATTGGCCTCCAGGCCATCCAGACTCACCCCGACATAATCGAACCCCGCCGCCGCGATCCGCTCGGCCATGGGGCGATCCATCAAGGTTCCGTTGCTCGACAGCCCCAGATAAAACCCCAACTCCCTGGCACGGGCGGCGATCTCGAACAGATCCGCACGCATCAACGGCTCCCCGCCGGAGAGAATCAAGGCCGATACGCCACTCCGCTTCAGATCCTCCAGAACCCGATAACAGGCCTCCAGCGACAACTCGCCGCGAAACGCCCGATCCGACGAGGCTGCGTAACAGTGCGCGCAGGAAAGGTTGCAGCGTCGGATCACATTCCAGACGATCACCGGACCGGTCGCGCGCAATTTTCCGGATCGTTCCGACGTGGCCGGCGTCAGCAGACGCTTCATGAATTGGGTCAGGCGGAACATCCGTCCATGGCTCCTGGGCTCTTGAACCGTAAACCGGTTTTTTTCAGAATCCGGGTGCTGTGCAAGACCATGTGACCACAATCATCCGCGCCCAGAACCGTTTGCAACAAGCCGATCTTCTCCTCGACCGAACCGCGATCCGGTCCATGCACCATGACAAACAGATTATACGGCCAATCCGGCAGATGACGAGGCCGCCGATAACAATGCGTGACGCAATCCAACCCCGCCAGCCGACGACCAAGCCCGGAAACCCGTTCATCGGGCACATTCCACACCGACATGCCGTTACCCCGAAGCCCGAGGCGGTAGTGATTGGTGGCCACGCCGATCCGACGGATCCAACCGCGACGCATCATCCGGTTCATGCGGTCCAGCAGATCCTCGACCGTCACCCCCAACGATTCGGCCACCACGGAATAGGGCTCCGGCACCAGCGGCAACCCCGCCTGAGTGGCGGCGATCACCCCCCGATCGAGGCTGTCGGGCGGTCCCTCTTCCGGAGACTCCTCCACCGTGCCATCGACCATCGGACGGGTATCGATCCCCCCATCCTCCCCCACCTGAAGCTGAAATCCCAATCGATACTCCTCGATCTTGGGCAGATCGAACACCTCCAGACCGGTAAGCGCGGCAATCCGCGCCAGCACGCCGGACACCTGATCCTTGCGCTCCGTGGCCACCACGAACCACATGTTCAACGCATGCTCCCGCGCATAGTTGTGCGCCACCTCGGGTTGGGCGTTCACCAGAGCCGCCACCGCCTCATAATCGTCAGCCGGTACACGAATGGCCGCGAGCGTCACCCCGCCCCCCATGCGCTCGGCGTTGTAGAACGGTCCGAACCGGGTCAGCACCCCATCGCCCAACAGGGCGTCGATTCCCTGAATCAACGCCTCCTCCCGCATTCCAAGCCGCGCCCCGGCCTGGACAAAGGGCCGCAGCACCAGCGGAAAACCACTCTGCAAGCCATTGATGATCCGTAACGCGCCACTGTCCATCATCATCTTGATCACCTGTCAGGAGGAACCATCGAAATATTTGGCACCGCACTGCTTGAAGCGTCGCCGACTGAACAACACCTCACGGGGATAGCCCCGCAGACCACAGCCATCGGTCAACTGCTCGGCCTTTTGCAGCGTCTCTTCCCGCTCCCGACCGTGAATCATGCAATAGAGATTATACGGCCACGCCGGAAGAGAACGACGCCGCAAATAACACAACGAAACACACTCGGCCCGACGGATTCGCTCTCCGATCTCGCGCACCACCGGATCGGGCACATCCCACACCACCATGGCATTGGCGGAAAAGCCCAACTCGTGATGATGCACCACCACCCCGATCCGTTTGATGATCCCCTGCTCCTGCAATCGACGCATACCCTCGATCACCTGCGCCTCATCGAGCCCCAAAGCGTGACCCATCTCCTGAAAAGGCCGGGAGACCAGAGGAAAACCCTCCTGAAATGCCTGAATCAATTGTTGTTGCGCCTGGTTCAACATGGCTCACCCGTGCATCCGGAAACCGAGGTCGATGTGGAACTCCTCCTCCATGGGCATGGCGCAGACCTCAAGAGCGGTGCGCTGCTCGATGGCCGAAATCACCCCCGCGAGATGGGCGGCATCCCGCGCCGTCAGGACAAACCAGAGATTGAACGCATGTTCCCGTTCATAATTGTGATTGACCTCCCGAAAACCGTTGACCACATCGGCCACCGCTTCCAGCCGCTCTTCGGGCACCTGCATGGCGGCCAGCGTGCTGATTCCCACCCGGCGGGGACGCAACACCACCCCGACCCGACTGATCGAACCCGCCTGATGCAGTGCCTGCAGACGCTCCAGCACCCGCTCCTCGGAGGTGCCCAACTGTTCGGCGATGACCCGATAAGGCTGCGATTCCAGCGGAAAATCCCGCTGAAACTCATCCAGCAACCGACGATCCAGGGTGTCAAGTTCAGGATCCATGGTCGTTCACAATCCGATCTTATGGGCGCGCGAGGTGAAAAAAATCCCGCTCGGCTTGATCGCGGGCAGAGTCGCGATCCGCTGAAAGGTGCCGGTATGGTACACCTCCACCCGATCTTCATCGCGCACCGACAGCCACACATGCTCACCCCGTGGCGTGAACTCCATATGCATCACGCCGGGACCAGGGGTCAGGGTCTTGACCACCTGACGGGTCGGCACGTCGATCACCTGAACCTTGCCATTCTCCGGATGGGCGAAATTGACCCAGATCTGGCGTCCGTCGGGTTGCGCCATGACGAATACCGGCTGTCCGAGCACCGGCACCCGTCCCACCTCGCGCCACCCGTCCCGCTCCACGATCAACACCTCGTGCCGACCCATGGCGGGCAGAAAAACCAACGCCTCGGTCATGCCCCACCCTTCCAGATGCGGCATCTTGTGAACCGCCGTCCGCTTCTCTCCGCGTCCGTAGTGGTCGAGGATCCGTTTGACTCCGGCCTCGGGATGCCACAGATCCAGCAAAGCGAAACCATCCTCGCCGAACAATCCGGCGATGTAGTGACGCCCATCCGGTGAAATCAGGGCGTCGTAGGGCTTGCTGCCTATGCCGGTGAATTGGGTGATTTTCGGCTTGGCCGGATCGTTCAGGTCCGCGATC
>JADGBU010000110.1:0-1692 GCA_015231295.1 Magnetococcales bacterium
CCGCCCAAGGAGACGCCGCCACCCCCGCCGCCGCCCAAGGAGACGCCGCCACCCCCGCCGCCGCCCAAGGAGACGCCGCCACCCAAGCCGCCGGAGCCGGAAAAGCCCGTGCCGAAAAAACCCGAGCCGCCTCCCGTGGAGCCGCCCAAGCCACCGGAAAAGCCCGTGGAAAAACCGGTCGAGAAAAAACCGCCGGAAAAACCGCCGGAAAAACCGATTGAAAAACCGGTCGAGAAAAAACCGCCGGAAAAACCGGTCGAAAAGCCGGTCGAGAAAAAACCACCGGAAAAACCGGTCGAAAAGCCGGTCGAAAAGCCGGTCGAGAAAAAACCGCCGGAAAAACCGGTCGAAAAGCCGAGCGAAAAAACGCCGGAAAAGAAACCTCCGGAAAAACCGGCTGAAAAACCGGTCGAAAAACCGAGCGATAAAAAATCGACTGAAAAGTCGAGCGAAAAATCGACGGAAAAATCGACGGAAAAATCGACCTCGAAAAAAGAAGAGACGCCATTGGACTTTTCCAAGGCGATCGAGAAACATCAAAAATCGACCTCGGCCAAGGGAGATTCCAAGGCCGAAGAGAGCAAACACGCCGCCGAAGCGGCCCAGGCTGCTCCAGGTCCGACGACGACTGCCGCGAGTTCGGATGCGCCGGTCTCTTCGTTCGCCATCTCCCGGTGGCAGCACGGAGTGACCAACAAGGTGCGGGATAACTGGCGCAAACCGGGTGGATTGCGTGGCGAAGCCGCCTTGGAAGTGGTCGTGGTGGTGCAGGTGGGACCGGATGGCTCACTGCTCAATCCACGGGTGAGTCACTCCTCCGGCAATGCGGTCTATGACGAGTCGGTGATGCGGGCGATCAGCAAGACGGTCTCCGTGGATCCGCCGCCGCAGGGATGTCAGGAGTGTCGGGAGCTGGAGATTCGTTTCCGTCCCGAAGTGGAGTGATCCAGTATTGGGGTCCAGGGGGATAATCCCCCTGGATCCGTTATGCCGCCTCCCCCTCTTTCTCTTCCGAACGCTCCACACGCAAATGCACCTGCTGCTGCGGAAACGGTATCACGATGCCGTTCTCCCGAAACACTTGATTGATGGCCGTATTGAGCCGATCGGTCATGGTGGCGCGGATGTCCGGATCCACATGATAGATGCGCAACTGAAACTCCAACGCACTGGGTCCGTGATTCATGAAAAGCACACGCGGAGCCGGATTGCGCAACACCAAAGGATCTTTTTCCGCCACCTCCAGCAACAGGCTCCGCACCCGTTCGACATCGGTGCCATAAGCCACCCCCACCGGAATCACCAATCGCACCTCTCTGGAACTCAAGGTCCAGTTGATCACCTCCTTGGTGATCAGATCGCGATTGGGAATCAGAATCTCCTGAAGATCCTGATTGATCACCCGGGTCGCGCGAATGTTGATGCGTCGCACTTCTCCCATCACCGTACCCACGGAGATGCGATCCCCGACCCGCACCGGCCTTTCCAGCAACAGTATGATACCACTGACAAAGTTTGCTACGATCTCCTGCAGTCCGAATCCGATGCCGACGCTGATGGCCGCCGCCAGCCAGGCAATCTTGCCCACATCGACATGGAGCGCGGAGAGCGCGGCGGGCAATCCGATCAGCACCACGATATAACGACTCATGGTGAGGATGGCATAGCGCACCCCCTGATCGATCCGCAACC
>JADGBU010000110.1:1702-11588 GCA_015231295.1 Magnetococcales bacterium
GGGAAAAGAGGAACAGCTCAAAGATGCCCGGAAGATGATGAACCAGCCAAATGGACAACAGCAGCGTCACCACAAAACGCAACATATCGGCCACACTGATGACATCGACACTGCCATCGGCCAACGTCGCGGTGAAGACGGTATATTCGTTGAGGGCATCGAGGGTCTGACGATTCACCCCCCAATAGGAGGCCAGCATCAACCCCCCTCCCACGATGAACACCAAGCGCAGGAACTTGCGAATGCTCAACGCGGACTGCCCCACCGAATCCCGTTCATCCTCTCCCGGAGCCAGCGAAACCACCCACAGACGATCACGACTCAACCGTTCGGCCACAGAGATGGCCAACCGATAGCCTCCGATCAACACGAACAGCGTCACCAGGGTCAGCAGGCCATTTCGGGTGATGGTGGCCGCTCCGAAGCGATATCCGAACGCATCGATTCCCACGACCGCCAGAATACCCACCAACAACATACGACTGATCAAACGCCAGTTATCCGCCAGCACTCCGCCCTGAAGCCGACTCACATACTGCGTATTTGCGTTTTCATCCACGCTCCGCCAAAAAGAGTGACGGACCAATGGGGAGGAGTCCCGGATCAAATAATAGAGCACCGCCGCCACCGTCAATTCATAAGCGGTATATCCCAGACGGGGCATGGCCTGAAAATCGAACGGTGATCCTCGAAAAATGATCCACGGCATCAGCAGACTGGGATAGGCGACGAGCAAAATCCACATGGCGCGATGCAAGGTTGCCATCAGATCCAGCGGCATCAGGAATTGACGATAAGCGATGCCGCCGGAGCCGAACAGCCCCCGATTGAGACGCCACAGGAAAAAGAACAAGGCCATATGGGTCAAAATACGCGCCAGCACCTTGCCGACCCCTTCCGGCAGACCGGCGGCATCCAGGGCCAAGGCGGCGATCAGACAGTAGATGGCCCAAAGTCCCGCATCGGCCAGCACGGCGAAAATCGGCCACAGCCAGGATTCCGTCTCCTCATGCTGTGCCGCCTTCCAGGCATCCAGGGAGCGGAGCCAGCGACGGGAGAGGGGAATTCCGAACAACAGGGCGATGACCAGCAACACGCCATAAAACAACACCAGAGGGCGATAAACCGCCTCTTGCATCGATTGACCGCTCTCTTCCGAAAAGAGCCGTTCCATCCAGCGCAACACGCTGTTGTCGCGTTCCGATCCGGCCAACTCATCGAAGGCTGCCGCGATCAGCGGCAATCCGATGGGATCGGCATCCTGAATCCAGAACACCTTCGACAACACGAACCGTTCCAGGGAGTCCAGCACATTGGCCCGATCGGCGGTCAGAAGCTCCAGACGCCGCTCATCCACGTTGATTTCAAACAGGATACGCTTTTCGTCGAGCAATCCCTGCCGATAGGCATCGAAGAATTTCGGGGCTTTTTCCTTGAGCAACTGATCCTGTTTTCCGGATTTTTCCCCTTCTCCCTGAACCGCCAGCAGTTCCAGCCGCCACTGTTCCCGCAGATTGCCGAGGCGGGTTTCGATTTCCGCCCTTCGTCCCTGGGCCAAGAGCAACCGTTCCCGCAACGCCGGAGAGAGCACCTGTTCCAGTTCCAGACGCCGTTGCCCCATCAGGCGGAAGGTCGATTTGAGCAATTCGGCGGCCATGCCCTGGGCACCGAGTCGTTTGACCAGGGCGCCCAGATTGCCCAGTTCGGTCTCTTCTTCCTTGATGCGGGACTCCTGACCCGTGATGACCGTGGCCACTTCGGTGCGCAACTGCTGCCATTCGACGATATTCTTCTGGCTCTGGGCCACCAGGATCTCCCACTGGGCCAGAAATTTTTCCTGGGGGGTATGGGCCTGTTCCGCCTCTTTTTCTTTGCGCTCCAGGGCACCGGTCTTGACCTCCAGGGCCTGGGCCTGCAGTTGGCTCAACGCCTCCTGATAGCGCTTGACCTGCTGTTCTTCCCACTCGAACACGCGCTGAGCCAGTTCCAACTCCTTGTCGAGTCGCACGCCATTTTCTTTTTCAAAAGCCAGTTCCGCATTCCACAACGCCACCTGTTCCTGACTGACATGCAGACTCAATTCGGCGTTATCGAGCTTGAGGGCCATCAATCCTTTTTTGGCGGCATCGGCTTTGGCGGTCATGGTTGGGAGTTTTCGACGCTCCTCTTCGGCGGCCTTTTGGGTCTGCTTGGCTTGCTGGATCATCTCCGGCATGCGTTGCATCATCTGTCGGCGACTGTCTCGCGCCTCCTGAAGAGTTTTGACCGACTTGAGTCGTTCGGCCCGTTTTTCCTCCAACTGTTTGAAGGCCTCCTGAGTCGGATTGACCGGCAATGGGGCGGGAGCTTTTTTTTCCAACTCACGGATTTTCTGATCGAGATCGACTTCGCTGCGTCCTTTTTCCGGTTTGGATTGGGACAGTTCACCGCGTCTCGTCAGGATCTCCCCCAACTGGCGGAGCAGGATCACCCGCTCTTTCAGAACCGTCCGACGTCTGCCTTCGGGGCTGTCATCGGTGACGTTCGAGGCGATGCTGGTGATCTCTTGATTCAGCAGACCGATGACACTTTCCGTCATTTCGGTCGTGAGTCCACTCTGTTTCCAGACGGGGCTGAAAGCGGTCAAGGGTTGTCCTTCGGAGGCTCCCAGGGAGAAGCTCCAGCCGAAGCACCACAACCAGACGAACAGGATCGACCAGAGGCGACCCGACACACACGACATGATTTTCATAGGATGAAATTCCCGCCAGGCACGATCAAAGGCAGGTCAACGAGGGGAGGAGCCTGACATCAGGCTCCTCCGGTTCACTCAGGAGAGTTCCAGATTGCGATTGCGGAAGGTATCCGATTTACGTCCCAGATCAAACTTTTCGGCCTGAATGGCCAACAGAGTGCTTTTCCAGGCATGACGGGCCGTCTTGAGGACCAGATAGCCTCCGAAATCACCGGACTGGCCATACAGATAGTCATCGGGATCACGATTGGCCTGTTTGATCGCGGTGACGAACTTGCCGGGGATCACTTCGGTCAATTCGGCCATGCGGACCTTGTTCTGGGTTCCTTCGTATTTGTTTTCGATCAAGGCCTCGCCGTTGCCGACGTAGTAGATATAATAGCCTTCCTGTCCAAAGATCTGTTTATGGACCTCCACCTTGGCTCCGATCATTTCGGCCTCGTGGGGGTTGCTGGTATCCAGACCAAAGGTTTCCTTGGTGCGCAGCTCGATGATATCGTTGAGATGCTGCACCAGAATGGTGATGAGTTTATCTTTCAGGTGGTCCCGGACATCCGGGGAGAGTTGATGCAAAATTTTGCGATCGAACTCAAGCAGGATGCAGGGATCGAGCGCGACGATGCTGGCCGCGCGGGGTTTGGCACTGAGAAAGGCGATCTCGCCGAAGACGGAGCCGGGCTTGAGTTCGTTGATGGGGTTGACGTTCGGTTTTTTATAAACGCTGACCTTGCCCTGCAACAGAATGAAAAAGGAGTTGGACTCATCCCCTTCGTTGATGATGGGACTGTTGGCCGCGTACTTCTTGAAAACGGTATCGAGGGCAGCGATCTCGTTTTTGGCGTTCTGCGGAAAATCCGCGAAGAATTTGATTTTGTCCAGCAGTTGCACATCGAACATACCTGTTGTCTCCTAAGTGCGTCGCGCCAGAAGATCCACCAACCGTGCCATATTGGAGAGGGACGCCAAGTGGGCATAGACCCAGCTCAACTCTCCGCAACGGAACAGTTCCAAGGCTTGAGGTTTACTCAATTCCAACAATTTTTTTTCATTCACGACCAGCAATCCCGGCATGGTCAATTGTTTTCCTTCGCCCAGATCGGCGCGGACGGTTTGTTCCACGAACAGATCCAACCCATTCAAGCGATTGACGAAGGTTTCGGTCCGGCGCACCTGGGCCTGATACTCCTGGAGAAACTGAGTGGCTTTTTTCAACCAGTCGGTTGCCCCGCCTTTGGCATCGAACAGGGGGTGTCCCTCCTCATTCGAGGTCACGAAGCCGGGATAATCGGCATCGATGCAGACGACCAGTTGTGCGGCGGTTTCGTCACCGGCGAGCACGAACGGATAGCGTCGCACGAAGGCCGGGATATAACGGGCCTGCCAGGAGCCATCCTCTTGCACGAACAGATTTTCCGAATCGCGCAGTCCCAGAATGGCGACCGGCACGATTCGCGTACCGGCACGCACAAACAGAATGGGATACTCCTTGGCGGCTTCGACAAACTCGGTTCCGGTCAGGATCACGGAGTTGGTGGCCGAGGCGAAACCGAACCCGTTCTGACGGGAGGTCAGTCGCAAATCTTTATGGATTCGGCTGTCCAACGGCACCGGTTTTTGATAGAACAACAAATCGGCCATAACGCTACACTCCTGCTTCCCGGTTCATCCTCTCGACGAAAACGCGATCATTTCAACAAGGCGCGATTGGACTCATTGAGGGTGATGGGTTGTTTTTTCACCAGATCCATCAAATAGGCGTCCTTGTTTTCCTGAAGTTTCTTGCTTTTCAGCATTTGGGTCAGGGTTGGTTTCACCTGTTCGTAGGGACGGGGGGCCGCATCCTTGGCACCCTGGAATTGCAGGATATGATATCCCTGGGCACTCTTGACGACACCGCTGACCTCACCGCTTTTCAGACCCTCGACCGCCTTTTTGAACTCGGGCAGCAGTTGGGCGGTAGGCACCCATCCCATATCTCCCCCCTGCGCCGCAGAGGGTTGATGCTGAGAGTATTTTTTCGCCATGGTCGCGAAATCCGACTCTTTTTTCAGGATCATCGCGGCATATTTTTCGGCGATTTTCCCGAGATCCTGTTTCGCCTTTTCATCCATTTTCTCGTCGAACTTGAGAAAGATTTGTGACAGATGGATGGTGGCCGGCATCATGAAACGGGCCTTGTTCTCCTCATAAGCCTGCTGCACCATGCTTTCTTCAGGAAATTTTCCCGCCGGTTTGGCGGCATTTTTCAGAAAATGATCGATCAGCAACCCCTCTTTGGCCCGTTCCATCAGAAAAGCGACTTCGGCCTTCTGATCCCATTTTTGTTCCTTGGCCTTGGCCACCACCGTCTTGCGGACGATGGCTTCGCTGATTTTCTGTTTCATCAATTCCGGATTGGCCAAAAGTTGGGCTTTGACCTCCTTGTCACTATAATTCATCAGATTCTGGAACTCAGTGACCGTCAGGTTCACGGAACCCATGGTTGCCAGGACTGCACTTTTATCCGCAGCGGCGGGAGCCGCCTGGACGGTCTTTGCCGCACCCAGGGCGACTCCGCAGGCCAGCACCGTGGTCAGCACCAGACAAGAGACTCTTCCTTTCAACATCTTGACTCCAATTGGATGATGGACAGGTAAGAAAAACCGCGACGCCGCGCAGGATTCAGAAGCTACCAGCGCGCGCCGATATTCAACTTCAGATGTTCCTGACTCTGTTCAAACACACGCACTGTGGTTTGATATTCCAAATCGCTGAAGAACTTTCCATATTTGAAAGAGATATTCATGAAACCGGTCTGGGTCGAGCATTCATGGAAGCCGTTCCACAACACATTGTCACCACAACCGGGATTTTCGTTCCACAGATAGTTGTAGGCCGTGGCCTGTCGATAGCCGACCGTCAGATTCACGATATCCTCATACAGGGGACGCCCCAGGGCGACCGCGTATTTATAGCCATAAACCCCATTATTGGCACCGATAAACTCGTAGGCATTGGGGACTTTATCGCTCGGCGTATACTCCGCCTCGAATTGCAACGTGGCGAGCAACTTATACGGCAGGGTCTGAATCCGGGACAACACCACATAGAGTTTCCAGAAATCCGGCTCCATCCCTTCGACGTTGCCGATGGGACCATCGATATTGAGTTGATTGGTCGATTTGGAGAGATTTTCAATTTTCCAGCGAATTTCGTCATCGGTCATGGAGCCGAGCACACCCGGAAAGGCATGCTTCAACCGGAACGACGCGCTGTTGGCCGCCGCAAAATCGGTCAGCAGGGAGTCCACCAGATTGGCCCGCAGCGACAATTCACCCACAAACAGCGAATCCTCGCCATGCACCGCCGTATCCCCGGCCCGGTGGGCGGCGTCGAAATATTCGTTGAACAGGGTATCGGCGGTGGAATTTTTCTTCTCCGCGCCCACACCCCACCAGACATCCCCCTTCTCCAACAAGAGCGGTTTTTCGTACTTCAGCGCGATGGCGGTAGAATCCCCCTCATAGAGCAAAGCGCGATTGCCGACCTCATCCGAATCGAGTTGATAGCGCAACGAGGAGACGGAGAATTGAATGATCCCCCCTTTTTCGCCAAAGGGCCGTATATAAACCAGTCCCAGGCTGTTGGAATACTCGGGATTGAACGGGTTGGCGGTGAACAGTGCCGACAGGGAGTCTCCGGATCCGCTAATATTATACAGCGTCCCCACATAGCGGGTATTGAACTCACCCGTATAACGACTCGCCTGATTGTTGAACGAGATCGAATGGGTATCCTCGAAGTCACTGATTTTCAGCAACAGGTTGGAATAACCATCGGGTGCCTTCTGCAGAGTCGGTTCGATGCGGGTGCCGGGAAGTTTGGAGAGCAGTTTCAGACGGCTGTTCAAGGTGTCGAGATGAATGATCTTGCCGACCAGATCATGCAGATGCTGATTGAACACCCGGGTATCGTACCGGTAGCTGCTGCGTCCACCCAACTGGATCTTGCCCAACTTGTTCTCTTCGACCTGCAACACCACCACCCCATCGGTCACGGTCTGGGGCGGAATGATACAGCGAGAGGTGACATACCCTCTGGAGGTCAACATCGAGGTGATCTGCGTGGCAATCGACTTCAACTCTTCGGATGTCACCTTCTTTTCCAGCCGAGGCTTGATGACATCGACGATTTCCTGGCTCGGCAGGGTCTGATTGCCAACAACCTTGATTCCCTTGAGCAGGAAGGTGACTTCATTGCCCAGCATATTTTCCGGCTTCGGCTGGGCGTTCTGATCGACCTCCACATCCTGGACCACACTGGGTTGGCCTTTGCGTTCTCCCGGTGCCACCAGTTGACCGGGAGCGGACTGCTGTTCCAACTCCCCGATGCTCTGGGGAGAGGGCGCGATGGAGGATGGCAGGGGTTGATCCGCCAATCCCGCATCGTGGGCCAGCAGAGAGGCAACCAGCATCGCCCCTTGAACCAGACGAACCGTGGCGTGACGACCAGACATGATTCAGCCCACCCGGATCAGGAAGCGGAGCATTGCAAAGTGGCCGCGTTCATTTCCTTGATTTCATCCAGGAGAGTCTGACCGCTGACGCCGGTTTTTTCGCTCAACTTCTTGCCATCCGTGAAGGTGAACCCACAAATTTCCGACTGTTTGACCAGCGAGAACAGATGCATGGACGAACCACCATCGGTGGTGTAGGAGAACAGCCGGAAGCCTGCATAATTGAGATTGATGGCGGCGGCATCATCCTCATTGCTGCTGGCCCAACCATACATCAAATCATCGCTGCTGTAGGTCAGACTCTTGCCAAGAAACTCGAACCCCCCATCACCGGAGAGCGTCACGGTGCGATTGGTCGCCGAATAGGAGATCGCGAAGTCGGTCAACTCTGCCAGGGTTCCATCCACGGGAGCCACATTGGTATTGCTGGTGGTGCCCAGATCGTAGACCGGCATGATGTACAACGACGAAAACAGCGTGGCCAGCGTCACACTTCCCGAGTTGACACCCGACGTGATGGCGCTATCCCAGTCCGACATGGCATCGGCCAGGTCCGGCAGGGTGGCCGATTGAATCGTGGAGACTCGACTGCCACTTTCGCTACCACTCAGCAGGGCGCCGACCGCATTGGTCAAGGCACCCACAAAGGACTCCGGATGGGTTGGCGCGACACTGCTGGCCGCCGAATCCAGTGCCGTGGTCAATTTGGTCACGGCGGTTTCCAGTTGCGCTTCGGTCACACCCCCGGAAAACAGATTGCCGACCGTGACCCGACTCGAATCGATGGCATATTTGAAAGCGGTCTCCAAGGCTCCGGAACCGCCATCCAGATTGACTGTGGAAGAACTATCCGCGCCCATGGCCTGCAACAGATCGTCGGTTCGCTCCTTGTTCGCACCCATTTGGATCAGATTTTCCTGAATGGCCGTCAATTTGGCCGCAACCGAGCGAATGATCGGTGCCTGCGTCGAGGTGTCGGTGCTGGGGGGCACCCCATTGTTCAGCGCGTATTGGACCACCGCAGCCGACAAACCCGCCACGGACGACGAACCATTCCAGGTGGCGGGAACCAACGCCGTCACCGGATTCATCTTCACCACGTTCGGATTGTTGGCATAGGCAACGGTCAGATTGCTATTGTAGGGAATGTCCACGTTGGTGGTATACAACCCATCGCCATCCAGATCCTGGAAAGTCCGGACCGTTCCGGTCACGACGCCATCGTTATCCAGGGTATTGTTGCTCGATCCGACAATCGGCGTGACCGCCGTATTGGCAAACCGATACTCACCATTCCCTTGATCGGTAGCCGTTTGCTGGGGTGAACTCGAATCCTTCACGACCAGTCCCACAATATTACCATCCTGAGCGACCACGGTGGTGCCGGTCGTCCCCGAACTGCCGCCACCTCCACCACCGCCGCCGCATCCCGGAAAAGCGATGCCGAAAGCCACGCACAGCATCAATGTCGGGAGAGTGCTGGAGAGAAGTTTTCCCCGTTTCAGGCCGGATAAGACGCGGATTGTGTTCGTTTTCATGCCCGACTCCACTGACTGATTCCCAGGTTCCACGCGACGCGACAGAAGGCTCAATCAAAATGACAAGCCGCTCTCAACTTCACGCACATATATTTCACGTTGAGTTCCAATAATAAAATGAAAGCGCGATGCCCACAATGGGCAATCGCGCTTTCAAATCGTTTTCCGACTCAGATCAATTGCTGCCGAACAGCTTCCGGAAGAAGTTCAGGAAGACGTTTCCGGTATCCCGTTCCGAACCCAACGTACCGACCGTAGTGCCGGAGCTGCTGGCCGTGGCGTTGGCGGCATCCACCGCCTTCAAGGCTGCATTGGCAATATCGGAACCATTCGCCGCCGTGGCGGTGGTTCCATTGGCGGTCGTGTAGGTCGCCAAAGCCGAAGCCTTCGCATTGGCCTGTGCGGCGGTGTTGGCGGTCGTGGACAAGGTGTTGGTACTGTCGCTGACGCTCGTGGTGCCCTTGACCGTCGAACCCTGAACCGCTCCGGTCGCCGTCACATTGTTGACCACAATATTGCCCGTCGTCGTCAAATTGCCCGCCGTCAACGTCGCCGTACCATCGGTGACGGTGGTTCCGGTCACGGTCACGGCATTCAAATTCGTCGCCGAGAGCGTTCCCAGGCCCGACAAATTGCCACCCGTCAGCGTTGCCGTACCATCCGTCAGCGTCCCACCACGAACGGTGCCCGTCGTCGTCAAATTGCCCGCCGTCAAGGTCGCCGTACCATCGGTGACGGTGGCTCCGGTCACGGTCACGGCATTCAGACTCGTCGCCGTCAGAGTTCCCAGGCCCGTCATATTGCCCGCCGTCAACGTTGCCGTACCATCCGTCAGCGTCCCACCACGAACCGTGCCCGTCGTCGTCAGGTTGCCAGCCGTCAGCGTCGCCGTGCCGTCTGTCACCGTACCACCGCGAACCGTGCCCGTCGTCGTCAAGTTGCCAGCCGTCAACGTCGCCGTGCCATCCGTCAACACCGTACCAGTCACCGTTCCAGCCGTCATCGTGGCCGTGCCGTCCGTCACCGTACCAGCCGTCACCGTGCCCGTCGTCGTCAGGTTCCCGGCCGTCATCGTCGCCGTGCCGTCCGTCACAACCACACCGCGTACCGTGCCCGCCG
>JADGBU010000111.1 GCA_015231295.1 Magnetococcales bacterium
TCCCAAGGGCTTCGCCCTTGGATCCCACCAGGGGCCAATGGCCCCTGGACCCCAATCGTATGACCAGGGGGCTATCAACCGATTCAGGATCTGGCATGCGCACCGAATCCGTTCCTTCCGAAAAGTCCGGGAGTGTTTCGTTCCGTCAGGTCAGACGATTGACCATCGCCGCCATGGGATTGTGGTCGCTGATCGTGACGCTCTCTTTGCTGTGGAACGTCGAACGGCAGCATGACGTGACGCGAGACATGGCCCTCAATACCGCCCGGGCCGCCTTCAACAAGGATCTCGCCTATCGGCAATGGGCGTCGGATCATGGCGGCGTCTACGTCGAACCCACCGAAAAAACCCCTCCAAGTCCGTGGATGGCCCATCTGCCGGATCGGGATCTGGTCACGACCGAAGGTCGCCGTCTCACCTTGATGAATCCCGCCTACATGCTGCGGGAGATGATGGAAGATTTCTCCGATCTGTACGGCATTCGAGGGCGCATCGTGGGGATTGTCTATCTCAATCCCGGCAACAAGGCCGATCCCTGGGAAGAGGCGGCCATTCGCCGATTCGAAAGCGGTGGCGTGGATGAAATCATCGAAACGACAGCGATTGGTGGTCAAAACTATCTGCGTTTGATCCGCCCGATGTATATGCAGGAGAGTTGTCAAAAATGTCATGGACACCTGGGCTTCGCCAATGGATCGGTCCGGGGTGCGATCGGGGTTTCGGTGCCGCTGACCTCCTACTCGGAGGCGGAACGATCCGCGATCCGCGCCATCGGCTGGTCGCATAGCGGGGTGTGGCTGTTGGGACTCTTCGGCATTCGTCTGGGTGGACGGCGGGCGTCGGCCCATCTGGCCGAACGCGATCGCGCCGCCGCCGAACAGCGTCTGGCCGCCCGCATGTTCGAAAACGCCCTGGAAGCCATGGTGATCACCACCTCCGAGGCGGTGATCCTGCGGGTCAATCCGGCGTTCACCGAACTCACCGGCTATCGGGCCGAAGAGGTGATGGGACGGAATATCAATGTGTTGCGTTCGTTTCATCACGACAGGTTGTTCTACGCCTCCTTGTGGAACGCGCTGATCAATACCGGACGGTGGCAGGGCGAAATCATGAATCGCCGCAAGGATGGCAGTGTCTTCGCCGCCTGGGAAACCATCGCGGCGGTCAACGAGCCGGATCCGCAGCCGACCCGTTATTATGTCGCCAGCTTCCGCGATATCACCGAACAACTGGAAACCCATCAACGCATTCAGCATCTGGCCCATTTCGATCCCCTCACCGATCTGCCCAATCGCGCCCTGTTCCACGATCGTCTCAATCACGGACTCTCCCTGGCCCGTCGGGAAGAGCAGCGCATCGCGGTCCTGTTTCTGGATCTGGATGGCTTCAAGAAGGTCAACGATACCCTGGGTCATCACGCCGGGGATGAGTTGTTGGTGGAGGTGGCGCGTCGGTTGTGTACCTGCGTGCGTCAATCGGATACGGTCTCCCGTTTGGGGGGGGACGAGTTCGCCTTGATGCTCGAAGCCCTCGAAGCGGTCGATGATGCCGAACGGGTGGCCGAAAAGTTGTTGAGTGAATTGTCGCGACCGGTCTCTCTGGAAGGGCGGGATGTATTCGTGGGGGGAAGTATCGGCATCAGCCTGTTTCCCGATGACGGCGCGACGGTGCAGGAGCTGCTGATGCATGCCGATACCGCCATGTATCAGGCCAAGGCCGAAGGCAAGGGACGTTTCCGGTTCTATTCGGAGGAGATGACGCGACGCCAGGAACGGCGCATGGAACTGGAAGATGCGTTGCGCGGGGCGATCACCGAACGCGCCTTCGAGGCCTATTTTCAGCCCAAGCTGGCTTTGAAAAGTGATCGGGTGATCGGTTTCGAGGCGTTGGTGCGCTGGAATCATCCCACTTTGGGGGTGATTTCTCCGGGCGATTTCGTGCCCATGGCCGAGGAGATGGGGCTTATTACCATCATCGACCTGCTGGTGCTGGAGCAGGCGTGTGCTTTGGGGCGTCTGTGTCTGGAACAGGGAGAGGTCGTCACCATGGCGGCCAACGTCTCCAGTCTGGATCTGAAACGTCCCGATCTGGTGGAGCAGGTCGCCGGAATCATCGAACGGAGTGGTTTTCCGGTCGGACAGGTGGTGTTGGAGATCACCGAAAGCTTCGCCATGGAGATGGGACAGGGGGGAATCGCGGTACTGGAGGCGTTGCGCGCTCTGGGGTTGGGGTTGGCGATCGATGATTTCGGCACCGGCTATTCATCCCTGGGCTATCTGAAGCATCTGCCGGTGGAGACGATCAAGATTGATCGGATGTTCGTGCGGGATATTGGCGTCGATCCTCGGGATACCATGCTGGTATCGACCATCATCGGATTGGCGCACAGTTTCGAGCTTAAGGTAGTGGCCGAGGGGGTCGAGTCGTCGATGCACAATCAGGTGCTTCGGAGTCAGGATTGTGACGAGGTGCAGGGTTATCTGATTGCCCGACCCATGCCCGCCGCCGAGGTGATTCCATTCCTGAAGGGAAAAAGCTGGATAAAACAGTGATCAAAGTGGTGGGGTCCAGGGGTCATTGACCCCTGGTGGGGTCCAGGGGCGAAGCCCTTGGGACTGTTAGACTCACATCAAACGCGTCCCTTCGAGAGAAAAAAAACTTAACAATCAATCGAACATTTTATATTCTTAATAATTTATTTTGGTTTTATTTATTATTGCTGCTCCATGTTAGAGATAGATATTTCTCCGTTGAGAAAAGCGGTGGCGCATTCGTATTGCCAGTTCGTTCTTTTGCTGGTCTGATAATGCTTCAATAGACAATCGTGTTGTGTTGGTGGTTTCGTAGAATTGTAGAAAATAATCCGATTTCCACGGTATGTTTTTGTTAGTTCATGAAAGAATTCTCTATAATCTTGCCACCAAAGAAAACGACTGGATCATCACTGTTAAACCGCAACCATTACGGGATGCGTTATTTTATTATAGGGAGCCAGGGGGAATGTCCCCCTGGTGGGGTTTTGGGCGAAGATCTAAGGAAAACGCATATTTCAAACTGATTTCTCTTTAAGTTTCAATCATGCTGTTGATTTTATTAAGGTGAAATTCGATTTTATATTCAAAAAGATGGATGTTAGGAATTACGGAAATAGAGTACCGCAGATTGCCGCTGATTTCTCTTGCCACAATGATGCCATTGATTTCGCAATTTCTTCCAATCGTTTGACCTATCCAGCCCATGTAGCGCGTTAATTGACCTATCGTATGGTCAGGACTGCGTGCACGTTTAAGTTCAAATACAAAGAATGCACCTGAATTATCGACAGCCAGAATATCGATTGGTCCTACAGAGGTTGGATACTCAATGCCCTCGCGGCCTGATGCATCGACGTAAAGGCTAATGCTCCTGCCCAATATCTCAAGCGTGCCAATGTTCTGGGCGATAAAATCACGCAATTGATATTCAAGGCCAAATGAGGCATCTGGGAACTCTGTATCATCTGGGGACTCTTTATCAAGAGTCACGTCCCCATCTCCGAGAATTTCTTGAATATTGCTTAAGGTTGAATGGTCGCCGGGAGGGGTTAACCTGGTTTCTCCGTCGAGATTTTGGACAGACCAGCCATGTTTCTTTAATCTATCTCTTAGTTGGTACGAAGTTAAAGTGGTGGCGTCTAATCCTGGAGGTAAACGATCAGGATGTTGTCGTAACCACTCTTTCATACGATATAACTCGAAACCGCCATCCTCTTTTGGGATTACAATATTGACTCGTTTTACAGACATATCTGTCTCCATCATTGGTTAAACTGAAACAATTTTGGAATGGCGGGTATTTTAGCGCGAATTCGATTTCAGGCCCTTTGATTCCAAAGGGCCTGTCACCGACTACTGCCGATAGTGGACGGCCAGAGGGTCATCCGGGGCGACGATGCGTCCCAATCCGATCACGCCCGAGCCTTCGATGGGCAGTTCATCGCGGTGGACGAAGGTCTGCTGACCTTTGGCGGCGATGACATAGGTTCCATTGGTGCTTTGATCCACCAGATAGATCTTGCCCCGGCGATACTCGATGCGGGAGTGGACCCGTGAGGACATGTTGTCCGGCACCACGAAGGTATTGGTCGCGCCGCGTCCAAAGCTCACCACGGACTGGGTTTCGCTGAGGGTGACGCTCTGATCGTTGAAGGAAACCACCATCGAGGGGGTGGTTTTGGCGGTGATGGAGAAGGATGGCCCACCCATGACGGTGAGTTCTTCCTCTTCCCCCCAGGTCAACTCGACGATCTGGATCGGTTTGGTTTTCCCCTTGACCGTGGTGGTGATGAGCATCCGGCTGTTCATGCGCAGATGGGGGCTCATCACTTCCAGGGTATCGCCGGTGGTGATGATCTGATCCCCTTTGGCCTGGGCGGCCATGCGCGCGGCCAGATTGACCGCGTCGCCGAAGACATCGTTGTTTTCCTTGATGACCTCTCCGAAGTGGAATCCGACGCGAATTTTGAGGGCTGTTCCCCAACGCAACGCCTGAGCGGCGACATCCTCTTGCATCTGCACGGAGGCTTCGGCGGCGGAATCCGCGCTCGGGAAGATGCACATCACCTCGTCGCCGATGGTCTTGACCACCCGGCCACCGTGATATTTGGTGATGGAGGAGAGCAGTTCGATGCAGCGCGAGGTGATTTCACGGGCCTTGGCGTCTCCGATGGTTTCATAGAGTTTGGTGCTGCCCGCGATATCGGCGAACATGATGGCCAATGTGGCATTTTCTCTCATGAGAGGCCTCTTTGATCCTTAGTTTATTTCGCGTTGTCTGGCGTGGGTTATAGAAAACAACCGAGTATGACCGTGATATTATCTTTACCGCCTGCTCTTTTGGCCAGTTCGATGAGGAACAGGCAGGCGTCACCCAGGTTGGCTTCGTTGGTTTTGCTCAGTACGGAGGCGATGCTTTCGTGAGAGATCATGCCGCTGAGGCCGTCCGAACACAGCAGCGCGATGTCGCCAGGAGCGACATCCTGGAACGCGACATCCGGGGTCACGAAATTGGAGGGGCCCATGGCCTGGATCAGGATGTTCTGGGCGGGGGGGTGGCCCCGCGAGCCGAAATTGACCCATTGCTGATACATGGAGTGATCTTGCGTCACCTGATTCAGCTTGCCTTTGCTGAACAGATAGAATCGGCTGTCGCCCACATGGAAGACCACGGGCCGATCGCTGTATTCGGGCAGCCAGAGGCCCACCAGCGTGGAGCCCATGCCCATGCCATCGGGATAGCCACGGGTGACATTGGCACCGTTGACCGCCGCGTTGGCGCGATTGATCGCCGATTGCACCACGCTCAGGATCGGGTTGGGGGCGTCATCGACGGTGGGGTCGTCCTGGAAGGAGCGGCTTCCGGTTCCCGGCGTGGTCGCATTCGGAATGGTGGCGTCGGAACGGGGAACCGGGCACGAGGGACCGGGTTCGCTGCGCGGAAAGGCGCGCAAGGTGGTGCGGATCGAGTCCACCACCAGTTTGCTGGCCACTTCACCGGCGTCGTGTCCACCCATGCCGTCGGCGACGACCAGCAGACCGATTTGATCATCGACCAGAAATGCATCCTCGTTGAGTGTCCGCACACGGCCTACATCACTGCTCGCAGCGACCAGCAGTCGATTCCCGATACGTTGCACCATGATTGATTTCGTCCATATCGTGCGGCGGTCCGGTCCGGACGTCGCGTTTGGTTCTTGAGTTGACGATTCCGGAACGCCTTGCGGGCAGACTGGAAATCGCTTCATAATTCCGGGATTCGTGTACTTTCCTGACCGTTGGAGTGAATTCCCGACCATGCCGACTGTTTCGCTTGTTCATCGTCCCCGGCGTTTGCGTTGCGCGCCGAATATCCGCCGTCTGGTGCGTGAGACCCGTTTGGCCCCGGAGGATCTGGTCTTGCCACTGTTCATCGTGCCGGGGGAAGGGGTACGCAAACCGGTTTCCTCCATGCCCGGCGTGGCTCAACTTTCCATCGATGAGGCTCTGCTCGTGGCCAGAGAGGCTGCGGATCTGGAGCTTGGAGGGATTATCCTGTTCGGCATTCCAAAAATCAAGGATTCCGTGGGTTCCGATGCGGTGGATTCTCAAGGGATTGTGCAAAAAGCGATCCGCGCCATCAAGGCGGCACTTCCGGATCTGTGGGTGATCGCGGATACATGTCTGTGTGAATATACCGATCACGCCCATTGCGGCATTCTCCGGGGGCAGGAGATCGACAACGATGCCACGTTGGAAGTTCTGGGGCGGGCCGCCGTCTCCTATGCCGACGCCGGTGTCGATATGATCGCGCCTTCGGGCATGATGGATGGCATGGTGGGCGCGATTCGTCACGCGCTGGATGGGGCGGGTCACAGCGGCATTCCGATTCTCTCCTATGCGGTCAAGTATGCGTCGGCCTATTACGGGCCGTTCCGCGACGCCGCCGAAAATACTCCGACCTTCGGCGATCGTCGCGCCTATCAGATGGATCCGGCCAATCGGCGCGAGGCGATCCGCGAGGCCGCCCTCGACGTGGAACAGGGAGCCGATTGGTTGATGGTCAAGCCGGGATTGGCCTATATGGATATTCTGCGTGAACTGCGCGACCACTTCACCTTGCCGCTGGCGGTCTACAACGTCAGCGGGGAGTATGCCATGGTCAAGGCCGCCGCCGCCAACGGCTGGATCGACGAGGCCAGAGTGGTGATGGAAACCTTGACCGGCTTCAAGCGTGCGGGAGCGGATATGATCCTCACCTATCACGCGCTGGATGCCGCCCGCTGGATGCGTTTGTCATGAACGCCCCGGAGAGGGTCGAACGTCCCAATCCGATTCGCGCTCTGGGTTTGCTTTCCGGAGGGCTGGACAGCACTTTGGCCGCGCGTCTGCTCATGGAGCAGGGGATCGAGGTGGAGTGCGTCAATTTTCACACCGGGTTTTGCATTCAGTCCCACACCGGAGCGATGCGCAATCCCAAACCCGGCGCGGAACCGGCACGTCACGATGCCCTGCATGCGGCGGGCAATCTGGGCGTGAAACTCCATCTGGTCGATATCGCCGAGGATTATGTCCGCATCGTCACCGATCCCAAACACGGTTATGGCAAGAATCTCAATCCCTGTCTGGATTGCAAAATCTTCATGGTTCACAAGGCCTTCGAGATGATGCAGACGCAAGGATTCCATTTTCTGTTCACCGGCGAGGTGCTTGGGCAGCGTCCGATGAGTCAGCGGCGGGATACCTTTCCGGTCATCGATCGGGAATCCGAAGCCGGGGGGTGGCTGCTCCGTCCTCTGACCGCGCTGCGCATGCCGTTGACCGAGCCGGAAAAGTTGGGTTGGGTCGATCGCGAACGCTTGATGGGATTTTCCGGGCGCAACCGCAAGCCGCAAATGGCACTGGCCGCGCGGATGGGCATTCGGGATTATCCCTCTCCGGCGGGAGGGTGCTGTTTCCTCACCGATGAGAACTATGCCCGCAAACTCCGGGATCTGTGGGCGTATCGAGGCGCGCGGGCCTATTCGATGGAGGATATCCTGTTGCTCAAGGCGGGGCGTCATCTGCGGCCCGCGCCCCACTTCAAGCTGGTGATCGGACGGGATGAGGCGGAAAATTATTTTCTGTCGGGTTTCGTGGAGGGGCGGACCTTGATCAAGGCCCGTGATCTGCCGGGACCGGTGACTCTGGTGGAAGGGACGCCTTCCTTCGAGGATCTGACGTTGGCCTGTCGGATCGCGGCCCGTTTCGGCAAGGCGCGGGAGTTGCCCGAAGTGACCATGACGCTGGAGTCCGCCGGCTGCAAGGAGAGTCGCGTCGTGAAGCCCCTGGCCGCCCATGAAGTGCTTGAGGATTGGCATGTCTGAGGCGTCGGTCGATCCACCGGTTGCCGATCGGATGGTGGATGCGCGGCGTTTGTTGTGTCCCATGCCGATCATCAAGGTCGATACCGCCATGCGCGACATGAGCGATGGGCAGACTCTGGAGGTGCGGGCCACGGATCCGGGACTGGTGCGGGATCTGCCGGCCTGGTGTCGGGTCAATGGGCATGGCTATTTGGGAATACGACAGGTGGGGCGGGAGTTGACGGCCTGGGTCGTCAAAGGGCAGAGCGGAGAAAAATGATCGGGGGGGTATGGGTCGTTTAGTGCCGGCCTATATCAATGATTGAACAAGACTGGACAATAAATCCAGACTGAGTGAGTATGGTTTCTATCATAATTTTACAATTCTTTCATTATTCATGCCATCCTTCATCACATAAATCGATACTTTTTCTGCCGCTCAGCTCGACATCTCTCCATTCGTTGATGTTGTTCATATCTTCATCAAAAATTACACAAATATACGCAAGAGATTTGATGCGTGCAGAAGCTTTACTAGAGGTTCCGTATTGATGAAATTTATTGTCGTGATACGTATAATCATCATGCGACACGTCAGCATTAATTTCTGAATTAAATTTAACGCTTATGACAGCTTCGCCTTCTGAAATTTTTATTATATTAATTTCATCAATATCGACATCTGAAATATTTATAGTGTCAATGTCGCCGTTTCCTGCATAAAATTCATGCTCCAATGAAATTTCCGCAAGGATTTCTTTCAGCCAATCGGAATTGTTTTCAATGATTTCTCTGGCTTTTTCTGTAAACTTTTCTTGTTTTGTGTATTCGGATAAGAATTTATCGATCGAATCGTAATGTGTCAGGTATTCGCTACCTTCGCAAAATTTAACCCATTCATTGTCTTTTGAAATAACAACCATTTCTTTAAAATTTTCTTTGGCCCATTTTTCGATACTAAAAAGAATGAATGCATCTGGGAATTCAGTTTTATTTTGAGTGGAAAATGGTGGTTGACCACCAAAATACGCATGAAAAACGACTGCTGCTGGTGTTAACGAATCGTTTAAAATTATAAATTTATTGCTAAAGAAAAATTCATGTAATGAGTCTGTGAAAGCTTCAGTGAGCTTTTCTTTATCATAGATCATTTCTTTGTTGAAATACTTTTGATTTATTCGGTTTAAAAGACGTGCATTTTTCGACTTGGTTATTTCATCGTCAAGTATTTTTTTTCCGTTTTTCATCACCCCGTGAATGCATTAGACTGATCAGTTATGGAACTCATGAGGCACAATCGGTGTATGAGCTGAAACTGCAACAAAAACCCTCCCTGCTGGCCATTTTCCTTTCCGGCACCCTGTCCGTCCTGATCATTGCCATCAGTCTGCTCTCTTTCCGACAATTTTCCCTCTCCACCGCCAAGGAACATGTGCGCTCGGTGGCGGAAGTGGTCCGGGTGAGCCTGACCGAATCGATGATCAACGGCGTCATCGACAAACGCGAACCCTTTCTCAAGCGACTCGCCGAGGTGGAAGGTCTGCTGGTGGCCCGGGTGATGCGCTCCCCGGAGGTGATCCGCCAGTTCGGTCAAGGGCTCGACGGCGAACAGAATGTCGATTCCATCGAAAAACGGGTCATGGAGACCGGACAACCCTTCTTCGACATCGTGTCCGACGAAGCCAATCCCATTTTTCGTGGCACCATTCCCTTCATCGCCACCCAGAGCGGTCAGCCCAACTGTCTGCAATGTCACTCCACCCCCAACGGGGCGGTATTGGGGGCCATCACCATTCATATCTCGATGGATCAACTGCGGGAGACCGCCTTGCTGACCATCGCCGTCATGACGCTGATCATCACCCTCTTCGCCATCCTGCTGACGATTTTCTTCCGTCGTCAGATGGCCCCGGTCATGGCCACGGCCTCCGATGTGCAACTGGTGGTGGCCAAGGCCAAGGATGGCAACTTCAATGGTCGCATCCAGTACGCCGGCAACGACGAAATGGGAGATATTTCCAAAGATCTCAACCATTTGATGGAGCATCTCCACGACAATCTCAGCACCATCACCCACGACATCTCCAAGTTGCTGCACTACGAAGCCGAAGGCAACACCAATCTGATCACCACCACCACCGAAATGGTCGAAACCCTGCTGGAAATCTCCCAGTTCAAGCAGGCCGTGGAGGAGGATCGCACCAAATCCGAAGTCTATTTCCGCATCGGCCACATTCTGCGAGAACAGTTCGGCGTCCGCTCCTGCACCATCTACGAAGTGTCCAGTCCGGGCATGAACCATATGAAACCGGTCGTCGTCGATGGCGAACTCGATTCGGTCTGCAAGTGGTGCAATCCGGAAATCCTGTTCCAGGCCACCTCCTGCCGCGCCAACCGGACCGGACATGTCATCGATTCCATCGAAAATGAATTGATTTGCAATCAGTTCCGGCACGTACACGACGACCCCTCGATTGCCCACATCTGCATGCCGGTATTCCATTCCGGAACCGTGGGCAATGTGGTGCAAATCGTGGTGGAACGGGAGCATGGACGACTCTATCAACTGATGCTCCCCTTCATGACCGCCTATCTGCGGGAGTCCGCCCCGACCATCGAGGCCAAACGTCTGCTCGACACCCTGCGGGAGTCGGCGTTGCGGGATGCCCTCACCGGATTGCACAACCGGCGATTCCTCGAAGAGTATGTCGGCACCCTGGAAGCCACCATCAAGCGCAAGAAGAATCGTCTCTCCGTGCTGCTGATGGATATCGATCACTTCAAAGAGGTCAACGATGTGTTCGGCCACGATGTCGGCGATACCGTGCTGCGCGTGGTGTCCAAGGCGTTGGGGGGGCAGGTGCGCACCTCGGATATGGTGATCCGCTATGGTGGAGAAGAGTTCCTGGTGATCCTGCAGGAGGGGGAGGAGTATTCCGGCGAACGCATGGCCGAAAAATTGAGATTGGCGGTCGCGGCGTTGAAGATTCCGGTTTCCAGCGGCATCATGCGCAAGACCATCTCGATCGGGGTGGCCGGGTTCCCCTCGGATGGCGAGGATATCTGGGAAGTGATCAAATGTGCGGATCTGGCTCTTTACGATGCCAAACATACCGGTCGCAACCGGGTGGTGATCTATACGCCGCAGTTGGCCAAGGCATAGGGGTCCAGGGGTCATTGACCCCTGGTGGGATCCAAGGGCGAAGCCCTTGGGACTTGTCTTTATTTTGTTAACCTCAAGCCTTCTTGCTTTGTTAAACCGCGCCCGGTTCGGAATGCGTAGTTTTACGGATAGGGGTCCAGGGGGATTATCCCCCTGGCGGGATCCAAGGGCGGAGCCCTTGGGACGTTGTTTTTGATTTTAAACCGCACCCATTTTGGTCTGCGTAGTTTTTTGCAAGTCTGTGTACAAGATGCGGGAGTCGTTTCCAAAAACCGGAAACGACTCCCGCGAAGGCTGCGCGCGGCGCATTTTTCGCAAAAAACGCGAAAAATGCTTCTTGA
>JADGBU010000112.1 GCA_015231295.1 Magnetococcales bacterium
TGGCATTGTCGAGGATGCCTTGCGTCAGGTGTTGCTGTGGGATCAGATGAAGGATCGGCTCGATCAGAAGGCTTCGGTGGGGCTCTCTCTGGAGGAGATGCAGAAGTTGTGCATCGCACGCCTGCTGCCGGTGAAGCCCTCGATCCTGTTGATGGATGAACCCTGCTCGGCCCTCGATCCCAAGGGCACCGCCGCCGTGGAGGAGTTGATCTGGGAGTTGCGGGGGCGATATTCGATTCTGATCGTCACCCACAACATGGCTCAGGCGCGACGGGCCAGCGAGGAGTGTATCTTCATGTTGATGGGTCGGGTTGTCGAGCACTCTCCCACCGATCAACTGTTCGTGACCCCGACCCATCGCGAAACCGCCGACTATATCGAGGGCCGCTACGGTTGATTTGGATCAAGGATGGCTGTAAAAGTCAGGTGACGGGTCATTCCGTCACCTTTTTTTTTGTTTACGGCCAGAAGTTTGCATATACTGCAAAGTGAGTGGTCCGGATCCTCCCGGACAACTCCAGCACGAGGCGAAATCAGGCCTATTTCTTGAACGATCGGTGAAGAACGAACGACCCATGGAAGCCAAAAATCCTCTTCTTCATGCTCAGCATGTCAGCAATTTATTGGATCAATACGACGAAAGCTTTGATTTATATCGGGCTTACAGTGAGCGATTGTTGATCAATCTGGGGGAGGTGTTCAACAAGACGACGTTGCCGATCAGTGCCATCTCTGGAGATCTGATGTCCAGAGCGACCCTGAAGAAAATGTTGACCGAACGGGGAGGCTATTACAGCCGCTTGCGGGATATCGAAAATTTGATCACCGTGCGTGTGGTGGTCTATTTCTCCGACGACATCGAACTGGCTGTCACTCTGATCAACAAGGAGTTCGCCCTTGACGACAGTTTTCTGCCCATTCAGGAGGTGCCGGATCAGGACCGCTTTGGGATCAATACCCGGCGGTTCGATATCAAACTGCTGACCGAACAGTATGCGCGCCCGGAATATCAACGATTCGGGGCGCTCAAGGCCGAATTGGAGATTCGAACGGTCTTGCAACACTCCTGGTCCGAGGTCAAGGGGATCTTCGATGTGCTGGTGGGACGCTCTCGTCTTCCGGGACAGAATGTCAACAAACTGGCGCAAATCTCCTATTTGCTCAAGATGGCCGACGAGGAGTTGGTGCGGATCAAGGATCAGATCATGCACCAGAACGCGCTGACCCATGCGTCCACCTCCTCTCCGTTCGAGGCGGCGTCGCTTGCGGTCGCGCCCGAGGAGCCGGTTCTCGCCGAACTCAAGCCGGTGGATCCGGGAAGACAGGCCGCTTTCGCGGTGCAATTGGAGGCGTTCATTCTTAATGACGGGGTGATCCGGGATATGGATCGCTCCATCGCCGATCATTACGAAACCAAATTGCTGTATCGGGATAACTTTGTCTCAACCCTGTCGGAGATTTTCCTGCGTCTTGGGTTCGATCGGGAAGATCGACTGCGGGAAGAGTTGACAGCCAATAAGACCGTCATTCTGATCATGATGAAAAATATATTCGGTGATACCTCCAAAACCGGTGTGGAGTTCATCCATAAGGGATCCTGTTTGCTGGTGCTGTTTTATGTGCTGCTGGCCAAGACCGGAAATATTGAAATCATCAAGAAAAATGTCCGCAATTACATCTCGTTGAAGGGAATCTCTGTGGACGATTTCGCGAATGATTTGTTGACCTATTACAAGAAAACCATTCGCAAAGCCCCTGAACCGGGCTGGTAGAGAAAAAAGATCGCTTTTTGCTCGATCTCGGCACGGTAAGTGCTCCTGTGATGATAGAAGAATGTTTGTATCGTCATTTGTCAGAATATTGACAGGAGAACTACCGTGTCACATGTCGGATTGATCGGATCCCCTGGCGCCTTCAAGGCCAACCTGCTGAACCTCAAGCAGAATCTCCAAGAGATCGTCCCCCCTCTCCATGAGTCGGCTCCCGGCCTGCCGTGGCAACGGACCAATCAGACGGATGAATATAAGGCTCCTCAGCCGGATTTTGAAAATGTCTTGCGTGAGGCGTTGTCACCGGATGAGTCCGAGATGACGCCCGCCAACATCCCGACATTCAAGCCGGAACCGGTAAAGGAGCCCGCCAAACCGAGCGCACCGCACCAGAATGAGTCTCTGCCGCCTCAATTGACCCGCAACACGGTCGATTTCGAGCAGCGTTTGGTACAACAAGCCAACCCCACCTTTTTCAATTATAACGTGAAATCGGCAGGGGGACACTATCGCACCGAGCTGGCGCGCAACGCTTATACCAGAGCGTTCGGAATGGGTTGAACACGATTGATGGTTCGTGACGCATAAAAAAAGGTCTTGGGAGTCCCTTCCAAGACCTTTTTTTATGCACGATGCATTGTTTGACCCACAAAAAAGCCAACCTTCTCAGGTTGGCTTTTTTGTGCCGATTCGAAGATCTTATCGGGACCATTTCACTTGCTGTAGTTGAGTCGCCAGATAATCCTTTTCAGCCTGGGTGAGAAACTGATCGAACAATCCACCCTGAGCCCGATTGGCGGGATTGCCGGTCGGAATCTGCGAACCGGTATTCATCGGGGCCGGTTTCATGATGGGCGGAAGCTGCGCGGCAAAGATAATATTGGACATGGGTCTCTCTCTCTTTGCATGGTAGAGTGGGTGATGGCAAAGGGGCCGATAGTTGGCCCCAGTCTTTAAGCACCTTTCATGCCATGCAATGAATTTGGATTAGCGTAAGTATAACGTGTCGTGTCATCCAATCGATTTCAGGAGAGTTTGCCGCAGCAATATTTATACTTCTTGTCGCTGCCGCAAGGGCAGGGCGCGTTACGACCCACTTTGTCGCCATCACGACGGAAGGGGGTATGGGGATCGTTGGGATCCGACTCTTCCGATTGACTTTCGCCATGCCAGGTGCCGGTATCGGGGTGGCTCATGGAGAGTTGACGGTCTCTGGCGGCGGCGCGTTCGGCCTCCATGCGCTCCACCTCGCTCGGTTGACGCACCTCGACCCGGCTCAGCACTTCGACCGCTTCGGACTTGATGCGGGTCAGCAGATCGTCGAACAGGGCGAACGCCTCGCGCTTGTACTCGTTGAGCGGATCCTTCTGGGCGTAGCCCCGCAGATGGATCCCTTCCTTCAGGTGATCCATATTCAGCAGATGCTCTTTCCACAGGGTGTCGAGCACCTGAAGCAGGATCGCCTTCTCCAGATAACGCATCAGAGGGGCACCCATCGTCTCTTCCCGCTCGGTGTTGAAGGCGGCGATCCTCTCCCAGGTGCGTTCCCGAATGTTGGCTGGCGTGATTCTGGGTTCGGCTTGCCACTCGGCCAAGGGAATCGTGACATTGAATTGACGCAAGACCCCATCCACGAACTCCTTGCCCTTCCAATCGTCGGGATAGGACTCTTCGGGGATGGAGGCATCCATCAGGGCATCCAGGAGATCTTCACGCATGCCCTGGGTGAATTCGACGATTTCATCCGACTCCATCAACTCGCGCCGTTGATCATAGATCACCTTGCGCTGTTCATTCATGACATCATCGAACTTGAGGAGATTTTTTCGTATATCGAAGTTGCGTCCTTCGACCTTTTTCTGAGCCGATTCGATGGCCTTGTTGATCCAGGGATGAATGATCGCCTCGCCTTCTTGCAGCCCCAATTTCTGCAACATGCCATCCATACGTTCGGAGCCGAAGATGCGCATCAGATCATCCTGCAGCGACAGATAAAAACGGCTGGAACCCGGATCGCCCTGACGCCCGGCGCGTCCCCGCAACTGATTGTCGATGCGTCGGGCTTCGTGACGCTCGGTGCCCAGAATGTGCAGACCACCGGCGTTGAGCACCTCCTGCTTTTCGGCGGCGCATTCGGCTCGGATTTTCTCTTCCAGACGCTGTTGCTCTTCCGGGGCGAGGTCGGCGGAGATTTCCGACTCGATGCGCATATCGGGGTTGCCGCCCAACTGAATGTCGGTGCCGCGCCCCGCCATGTTGGTGGCGATGGTGATGGCCCCTTTGCGTCCCGCCTGGGCGACGATCTGGGCTTCCCGCTCGTGGTGCTTGGCGTTGAGAACGTTGTGAGGAATCTTGAGCTTCTTCAGACGCTTGGACAGCTCTTCAGATTTTTCGATCGAGATGGTGCCCACCAACACGGGTTGCCCCCGCTGGCGACAATCTTGAATCTCTTCGATGATGGCGTTGATCTTTTCGCCTTCGGTGCGGAACACCACATCGTCGGAATCGATGCGGATCATGTCCCGGTTGGTGGGGACGATGACCACCTGAAGATTGTAGATCGATTGAAACTCCGACGCTTCGGTATCGGCGGTTCCGGTCATTCCGGCGAGCTTGTTGTACATGCGGAACAAATTCTGAAAGGTGATCGACGCCAGGGTTTGGGATTCGTTCTGGATCACCACCCCCTCTTTCGCCTCCAGGGCCTGATGCAGACCGTCGGAATAGCGACGTCCGGGCATCATGCGACCGGTGAATTCGTCGATGATCACCACCTCGCCATCCTTGACGATATAATCCTTGTCCTTTTCGAACATGGCGTGGGCGCGCAACGCCTGATTGACGTGATGGACGATCTCCACATTGTTGACGTCGTACAAGGAGCCCTCGCGGATGATGCCCCGTTCCTTGAGGATGGTTTCGACCTGTTCGTTGCCCTCTTCGGTGAAGATCACGGTGCGGGCTTTTTCGTCCATCGTGTAGTGGATATCGCGGGTCAGCAGTGGGATGACTCGATCGACCTTGTAATATTTATCGGTATTGTCGTCCGTGGGACCGGAGATGATCAGCGGGGTGCGGGCTTCGTCGATGAGGATCGAGTCCACTTCATCGACGATGGCGAAATTCAGGTTTCGCTGACACATGTCATCGAGGGAGAATTTCATGTTATCCCGCAGGAAGTCGAAGCCGAATTCATTGTTGGTGCCGTAGGTGATGTCGGCGCGATAGGCGGCGCGACGCTCCTGATCGTCGAGACCGTGAATGATCACGCCGGTTTTCATGCCGAGCGCGGCGTAGATGCGACCCATCCAGGCGGCGTCGCGCTGGGCGAGGTAGTCGTTGACCGTCACCAGATGGGCACCCAGCCCCGAAAGGGCGTTGAGATACAGGGGAAGCGTGGCGACCAGGGTTTTGCCTTCACCGGTTTTCATCTCCGATATCTTACCCTGATGAAGCACGATGCCTCCCAACAACTGCGTATCGAAGTGACGCATGCCGGTGGTGCGTTTGCTGGCCTCCCGGACGGCGGCGAAGGCTTCGGGCAACAGATCGTCCAGGGGGGTTCCATCGGCCAGTCGCTGCTTGAACTGATCGGTTCTCCCCATGAGTTCATCGGCGCTCAGACGTTCGAACTCGGGCTCCAGGGCGTTGATTTGCTGGATGAGGGGATTCAGCGTTTTCAGGTAGCGGTCATTGCTGGATCCGAACAGCTTACGGGCGATGGCACCAAACATGGGACGGGCATCCTTCAAGAGATGAAACAGCAACCACATGGAAAAATTTAATGATGTACCATACCCGATGGCGCAAGGCAACCCGGAGTCGAGCGACCGGCATGGAGCGGAGGTGGAATCGTGATGGAATCCACGGCCTGGATATCGGTGGCAAGGCGTATTGATCCGGATCGGGGAGCCTGATACCATCTGCGGGTTTGTGGCCAGTCCGGCACGGATCCGAAGGCGGGGAGGGAACGCGAACGGATCGATGATGCGCCGGCGGAGTGATCCATTTTTTGATGGGCGGGAAAATGACATGGATGGTTCTGGTTCCGAAGCCGGGAATATTCCGTTTCACCAACGGCTGGAAGGGCGTTTCGACGGCATGATCCGCCTGGTCGATGTGGAGGCCCTGGGCGGTGAGGTGGCGCGTCGGGATGGGTGGTATCTGCTGGAACCGCGACAGCCCTTGCCCGAGCGGTCGGTGGGCGGGGCGGAGGCCGAAGCGCAGTTGCGTTCGATGGTGGAGGAGATTTTGCGCGAGGAGCGCGGCGTCTGGTCCACCATGGTCTATGTGCAGAGTGCCGAGGATCCCTGGATCGTCAAGGTGTTTCATCCCCGCCGGGCCGGATGCGGTTGCGGCGGCGGGGGAGGAATCCTGCCGTGGCGGGTGCTGACCCGTTTCAAGCCGGAAGCGGTTCCGGCCTGGGAGAGCGGCAGTTGTGTCAGCGCGCCTCCGGTCGCACCGGTTCAATCGTGGCTGAAGCGATTGTTCTGAATCGCCCATCATTGAAAAAAAAGAGGGGGTTCTGGGGGATTCATCCCCCAGGGTGTTCAAGCGTTGGTGGCGATCTCGACCCGATTGCGACCCCCATTCTTGGCCGCGTACAAGGCCCGGTCGGCCCGTTCGGTCAATTCGCGGATGGTGTCGTTGGCCTGTCTCTGCGCCACGCCAAAACTGCAGGTGATGTGACCCGCCGCCGCAAACTGACCGCTTTCGATCAGCGCGCGTAATTTTTCCGCCAGTTGGCGCATGTTTTCCAGATCGTTCTGCGGGGAGACGATCATGAACTCCTCGCCCCCCCAACGGGCCAGAATATCTTCCGCCCGAATGTTGGCGCTCATCAAGGCGGCCACCTGTCGCAGCACGTCATCCCCGGTCTGATGCCCGAATTGATCGTTGATCCGCTTGAAATGATCGATGTCGCACAAAATGATCGACAGGGGAATCTCATGACGATGCGCGCGACGCAACTCCGCATTCAATACCCCTTGCAGACGCGCCCGGTTGCAGGTTCCGGTCAGAGCGTCCGTGAACGCTTGAACTTCCAACTGTTGTTTCTCTTTTTCCAGATGGGTGATGTCGGAAAAAGAGAAGATGAATTTGTTCAGTTCGGGCAGGGCGTTGAAGGTGATCGCGAAAGGAGTGGCGGTCGTCGGAGCCTCTCCCGACGCGGTGCCGCGCAAATAAACCACCCCCTGTTCCTGGGAGGTGGCCAGCAGGGTTTGAATCCAACAGCCCGGCGACTCCTGAACGCCGAACGGTTCGCCGGCCCGCGTCAACAGCCACTCCCCCAGATCGGCCCCGTCGGCCAGAAAATTTTCCAGGGATGGATAGCCCAGAAAATTCAGAAACGCCCGATTGATGTACTCCAGACGCTCGTGATCCGTGACCAGCAGCAGATTGGGCTGAATGTCCAAAACGAAACGCACGTAGCGATTGGCCGACTCCTGTTCCCGGCGTCGCCACAGAGCGCGGGCGCAGTGGCTTAACGCCTTGAGCAGCGTGTGGGGATTGGTGGGTTTCAGCACATAGCGGTCGATGCCCAGATCGATCGATCTCAAGAAATACTCTTCGTCGTTGTGGGCGGTGGTGACGATGATGGGAATTTCGGAGTCGGTATCCCGGATCATCTTGGTCATGGCCAGACCGTCCAGGGTCGGCATGAGAATGTCGGTGACGATGATATCCGGTTTGTATTCCTGAAATTTCCGAAATCCCTCCTGACCATCGTGAGCCGTGATCAGGGTGCCGGCGTGACGCAGAATGACCCGATCCAACAGTTGATGAATATCCGGATCGTCTTCCACGAACAGGATGGTCAGTGTTTTCAGGAACTTGTGGGTTGGACTCAGATGCTCTTCGCTCATGCGAGGGGATCCCGGATGCATTTAACGGCGGATGGAATCCTCGGTACGCGGGGAAGCGGATTTTTTCCAGGCGTGTCCGAAGAGGATTTCCAGAGTGGCGGGAATGGAACCGTCCTCGGCTCCATGGTGGGTCCGGTAACAGGTGTTCAGCGCGTGGGGATAGCCTTTGCCCATAAGAGCGGATGGACGTTGATGATGGGCATTGGTCGCGCCCATGCGACGCAGCTCCGCCAGCAGGGTGTGAACGTCGGGCAGTTGAAGCCGGAGCACCTCCCGATCCGCCACCGCCAGGGTGAATCCGGCGGAAGCCATCAGATCCCCCAGTTCCTGAAGCGCGGGAAATTCCGGCACCCGGATCCAGACCCGACCAAACCGCGCTTGATCGACGATCGCCAACGCCTGTTGCAGTTCCGTCAAGGAGCCTTGTCCCATGGTGGCGAGCAGCAGGGGGGCTCCGGGCTTGAGCACCCGTCGCGTCTCCCGCAGGGTCGCGAGGGGATCGGAGGACCAGTGGAGCATCATGTTGGAGACCACCAGATCGAAATGATCCGAGGGAAACGGCAACCGGATCGGATCTCCGGTGATGGCCAGCGGATGTGGTTTCCAGGGCAGGCGGAAGGTCGGTTTCAGGGATTCGCGGGGTGGGGCGATCCCCAGGGAGATGACCCGCGCCTTGGGATGCTCCTTCTGCAACGCGCGGATGAACGCGCCCGGTGTGCGACCCAGTTCCAGGATGGTTTCCGGCGTGAAGCGGATTTCACCGATTCGTTCCAGCAGTTGCCGATCGATGGCGGCCAGGAGGTCGTCGGGCTTGACCGGCGCGGCGCGACTCAATCCCCGTCTGACCCGTCGCGGATCCAGGCGCGCATACGGACGGAGTTCCAGAGGGATGGCTTGATCCATAGCGTGGTGATCACCTGGGATGACAAGCGTGAATGGGGATAAAGATTTCGATGTTTCATGCGTTCATCTCTTTTCCCCTACCATTACCGGCACGGGGAGTCAAGGTGACAGTCGCGGTCGGGATGGGTGTGCGGCGGATGCGGCGTGTCGGAGGCGTCCGACGCCTGTCATGGGACTCGACTCCGTGCGATGAGAATCGTTTCGGGAAGGGAGGATGCGAGTGCGTTGTCGAGTAAAGTTGCATTAATCGATTCAAGAATGTCGCTGTTTTTGAGATGTCGGGGGGGGTATGGGGCGTGATTGAGGGGGTGATTGATCTATTTATGGGTGTGCTGTATACAATACATTGTTTTGGATGATTTTTATGTCGAGGTGGTTTCCTCGTGCGACTGTGCACTTACTTTGAGAGGGGAGTATTAATCCGGGGGTGTTTTTTTGTCTGTTGGAAACCGGTCGCGAATGTCGATTTTTATTGATTTTTGTGCGCTAAAATGTTAGCTTGAATCCAAGAAGCCATTTTTCGGGAGAGGCGATTTGCGTTGCGGTGCTCCTATCCCGATGATCTTGCTGATCTTCTTGTTGGCATGATCCGGCGATTGGGTTTCTTCTGGAAATTTGTTGTGCGGACCCGTTAAGGTGGTCGGATCTCTAGTCTGGGCGATTTTTTGTTGCCGCAGGTGTGTCTGACAACCGGGTTTCGGCTGGATACACTCTTTGATGATGAACCGATGACTCGTTTTCTCCCACACATCACAATCACATTGAAGCCGATTGGGTGCCTGGCTCCCCGCTGCCATGGAATGCGGGGCGTACAAGCATCAGCATTTGTCAGTCGTAAAGAATGCGCTCATTACTGGTGTCCCGATGGGATCGGGCTCCATGCGCAGATCTCCCAAATGAACCCCAAGCGTCCGGTATTCATGAATTAAGCATAACGTCAGTCCAAATCATGGTTGAAAGCTTCCGTTTTCCGGAAAAAGGCACCCATCAGGGGACGCCATACAGAACTCGGCCTTGCCGGGACCACTCTAACTACAGATAAGGTTGATTAAAGACGATGGCGAAACAATTCAAAACCCAGGAAGAGTTGCTGGCTGAGAAAAAGGCACTCCTCGATGCCGCCAAGGGAGCCAAAGGTCAGGCTGCCCAGGCCGAATTGACCCCGGAAGAGCAGGAAAAAGAGCTTCTCGAAAAGGTTCTTTCCGAAGCCACCCCCGAAGAGGGCGAAGGCGAAGAGATGTTGATGGCTCAAGCCGACACGGCTGAGCTGGTGCTGGCGGATGCCGGTGCGGCGACCGCCGCCGAGGCGGGTTCCGCAGGTGGAGCCGGTGCTGGCGCAGGTGCCGGAGCCGGTGCTGGCGCGGGTGCCGGTGCTGCGGCCATGTCCTCCGGTATGATGCTGGCGATCGCCGGTGTCGTGGCCGTGGGTGTGGCGGTGGCGGCTGGCGGTGGCGGCAACGGTGACAGCGGCGGTGGCGGTGGTGGTGCGGCTGCCACGCCCATGGGTGGTTCCGTGGCGGATGGTTACATCGCCGGTGCCAAGATTGAAATCTGGGATGGCGAGCAGTGGGTTGACACCGGGTATGTGACGGATGAAAACGGTGGATTCGATTTTGAATGGCCCTACAGTGGCGCGATCCGTGCCTCTGGTGGTGTCAACATCGATACCGGTCTGCCCAACACCATGGACCTGATCGCTCCTGAAGGCGCGACCATCGTCAATCCGCTGACCTCGTTGTTGGTGGCTCTTGCGGGTGGTGTGGAAGCTATGAGCGAGATGACGGATGCCGAGCTTCTCGCAGCCCAGGACAGTGTTCTGGAGTCGTTGGGTCTGCCGACTGGCATCGATCTTTCCACCTACGATCCGTTGGCGGATGGTGGGGACGAAGAGTTGGCCCTGATGGTTCAGAAAGTCAACGCCATGGTGGCCACCCTGGTGGCGACGGCTCTGGCGGCGGCGGGTGATGCCGATGTCGATATCTTCGGATCCCTGGCCGACAGCATCGAAGCCGCCGGTGAGGATGGCATCGACCTGACCTCCAGCGATTTCCTTGGTGATTTGTTGACGGCGGCCTTCGCAGGCAATGAGGAGCTGTTGGCTGAGGTGGAAGCTCTCCAGGAGGCGATTGCCGATGCCGCTTCCGCGATCGACGAGGCGGAGGATCTGGGTGCCATCTCGGACGCACAAGAAGATGCGGCCAAAGAGAACAATGATGTTATCGCGGGCACGAGTGCGGATGATACCATCGAAGGCGGTGCCGGTGCGGATGATCTGACCGGTGGTGCTGGTGATGATGTCTTCAAATTCGGCAATGGGGATTCGGCGGGTGGTTTCTCCGGTGAATTCACCTCTGCCACCGATGCGATCGACAGCTGGGTCGATGTCATTCGTGACTTCACGGATGGCGAAGACTTGATCGATCTGACCGACCTGGATGGCGTGGCCACTGAGGACGAGATCACGGTCAGCGAAGGCGAAGAAATCGGCAGTGTCGAAGAGGGTGACATCTTCGTTCTGAACGGCAATGGTGATAATGGTGTGGCGGAAGGTGATTCCGTTATTCTGATCAACACGGCTGGTGGTGTGGCGACCTCGATCGAGGATTTCGAGACGGCCATCTATGTGGCCGATGGTGTCGAAGTCGCCTGGAATGCGGATGACTTCATGCTCGATAGCGATGCGGATGCGGACTCCGATGCGGATTCCGATTCCGACTCCGACTCTGATGCTGACTCCGATTCCGATTCTGACTCCGATTCCGATTCCGATTCCGATTCTGACTC
>JADGBU010000113.1 GCA_015231295.1 Magnetococcales bacterium
CAACAGCCGTCGCACTTCGGCCTGGGCGTCTTTGGCCACATTGGTCAGGGTCAGGGCGGACGCGAACACAATTTGCTTGCCAACGTCTGCCACCGCCCGGTTGAGCGCAGACTCGTTGTACTCGATTCGGAACATGTCACTTCCCCACAGCCATCTGCCAGCCCGTATAAAAAACGCCTGCGACGGCAGAAAGAATCCCGATTGCCCACCCAACGGCCTCACGCATCGTGGTGCGATCTTCCATGGCAGACGCCTTGACATCCTGAATCGCGGCGAGTGCCTGATCTGCGGTTTGCTGCACGGCCCGCAGGATGGTCCACATTTTTTCCTGACTGGCCTGGCATCCAGCGTGGTCTGCCTCCAGCCGCTCAATACGGACGCCATGGTCAATGAGCAAGGAGAGCTTTTCGCTGATTTGGGTGACATGGCCTTCCAACCGGGTCAGCGATTCGCCCATCTGTTTCATCGCGATCTCCAATCCAAGCATTCTTTGGGTGATGCCGCCGAGAGTCGCGCACGGCTCGAAGTGGTTGGGCGTCTGGGCGCGTTTGGGGTTCATCGTCCGGTCTCCTGCGGCTGGAGGGTGGAGTGTTCGATCTTTTGCCGGTTCAGTACGTTGGCCAGATACCGCGACATGGAATGGGCATGCAAGGTGGCCAGGGGCGCACGACGGTCGAGCACCAGAGACTGAAATGCGGATCCCATCCGATGCCACAAGGATGGCGCAACCGACACCCCGTGATGGTCAAAATAGATCTCCCGACCGGAATGCCGGAAACGCCAGCAGGTCGGCAGATGGGGGACCGGATCTCCAGCATTGCTCACCCGGAGGTAGCTCTCCGGAAAGAGCATCTCCATATCTGATGCCCAACGACGATCACCACAGCGCGGCTGACCGAAGGTGATGATGTGCATCTCCATCCAGGCAGTCACGCCGGGCAGTCGTGATCCGGCGAGAGCGGCCAAGGCACCCCCCATGGAGTGACCGACCAGATGGAGTCGACGCCAGCCTCGCTGCGCGATCAGATCCAGCACCATGGTCCATATCTCGTCCAGCGCCTGATTGAACCCGGTATGGACCGAGCCCGACATGGCGGGTTCTTTCCGGGCGTCCAGATTGTCGAGCCAGTCCTCGGCATCGTTGGTGCCGCAGAAGGCGATCCAGAGGTCATCCCCCTTGCGGGCACCGAATCCTTGGATGTTTCCGACCTTGAACGGCGAGATCACGAATCCGGTCAGGGCCGGTGAATCGTTGTAGGCTTGCAGGGCCATGCGGGCGGCCAATTCGATGCGATTGCCGTTCATGCACAATTCCCCCAGGGCCAGTTGTCGTCAAACGGGTCATCCCAGTCGTGATCCGTCGCCGTCCATGCGTACAAAACCACCATCACAATCCCAAACAGCACGTTCATGACGCCACCAAGGCCAGAACGAATGCCATCGTCGCCAGCAACGCACATCCGGCATGAACCACGACCACCCCCCAGACCATCAAGAACCTTGACCAGCAGGAAAGAAACGTCATGACCGATCCCCCATGACCCGCTGCCAGTTGGCGAGGTACTCTCCGATCGTCCCTGCGCCATGCACAGTGTTGTAATATTTTTTCCAATAATAGGCCTGACCGTTGAGGTCTCCGGCAGGGGGAAGCGCACCAGGGCACCGGAGGTAATGCACCCGGCACATGGCGCAGCTGTAAGCGAGATCCCAAACCAATCGGCCCGGATCGGGTTTGGTGTATGGCCCAAGAACGTTCAGGCCGAGTTTGGTGCGGGAGTTCAGGTGGTTCGTCCACAGGTCGTCGTGGGTGGCGGGCTCCATCTGCCACAAGCCGCGCGCCGGACCGGAGCCGAGTTGGCGGACGTAGCGCAAGCCCGATTCCTGGATGGCCGTGCCCAGGACGAGTTCCTCGGCAGCCTCGGTCCAGAGACCGAGACGCTGCAAGGTGGGCCGGATGATGTGTTCGCAAAGCTGGTGCGGGTCGAGTCCCATGTACGGTCTCCTGAATGAAAAAACCCGCCGCGAGTTGCCTCGGGCGGGTCGAAGGTGATGAGCGGATGGAGTGTGCCGTCGTGCGCACATTCCCCCAGCATGATGAGGATTCTGTCAAGTTTTGTTCATCATGTCCACTTTTTGGTTGTTTAAACAATATTGTTTAAACACTTTTTTGGTTTTTCCTGTTCAGCATGGTAGCGATGGTAGACAATGCGCTTGCCCACATGATCCATACCCTGGTCCGTTGGACTCCCAATTTGGCCATGATTACCTTGCGCGGCACCCCCTCGGCATGGAGCCACACCAGGCGCACCTGATCCGACTCCAGCCACCGCAGCCACTCCATGGCCTCGTCCATGCGGGTGATGGCATCGGCGGTGGGCGGGCCGAGGCGGACCACCAGCTCGTTGTAGCCGTAGGCCTCGCTGAACTCGTGAACGATGTCTGGCCACGAACTGCCGTACCCTTGTGGCTTCAGGCCGGAGACCTTGAGCCGCCGCAGCGTGCTGGCCGCTTCCGCCATGCGCTCGGCGACCATCTTGGGATTCCATTTCTCAGCCATGGGACGCCTCCTTCGCCGCCTTCTGGCCAAAGAGCTTCTTGGCCAGGTGATTGATCATCTCCCGTTCCGGCCAGCCGAGACGGGGATCGTTCGTGGCCACCACCAGGATGCCGTGGTTCTGCCAGCCTTTCCGTTTTTCCTGCTCGACGTCCATCCGCACCGGGATCACCCGGGCAAGGCAGGAGCGAGGTTCTCGTGGTGCCCCGATCATTTCACCACCTCCATTTCGTCCAAGGCCCAGTGCAGGATGGCCAGGGCGTCGGCGGCATTGTCATCCACCGGGTTATGGCCTTTGCGACGCATCGCCTCGATGACCTCCTCCTTGCTGGCGTTGCCCTTGCCCGTGGCGTGGCGCTTGATCGTGCCCACCGGCACGCCCAGGTACGGAATCTCGTGGAATTCCGCCCAGGCAGTGACGTGTCCGAGAAAAGCTCCGTAGGTCTGAGCGGCTGTGGTACCTGCGTGAGAACGAACTTCCTCCACGAAGATGCTGCCGATGGGATGGGCAAAACCACGCACTTCGTCGAGCCACTGTTTGAAGCGGAGGTAGCGCATGCCGCCGCCTTCGAAGCGGCCAGACCGGAACTCGACCGTGCCGCTGGTGATGGTGCCATCGGCCTGCCGCAGGGCCCAGCCGGTCATGCTGCCCAGGTCCAGGGCGAGGATGGCGGTTGCGCCAGGAGTCTCCGGCTTGGGTTGGTGGGGTACGCCCTGTGGCGCGGTTCGGGAAACGGTCATCGTCCTCACTCCTCTTCGGTGGAATTGGTGAGGGCGATGGAGAGGGTGGCCGATCCCGGATCCGTCGCTCTGCAGGGTGAATTTGGCTTACAAAACTGCTGAAAAGCGTTTTTGCAGTTCAGTTTTGTTCTTTGTTTATCTATATGATAAATATATAAAAATATATATAAAACATACAAAACTGTAAACTGTTATACGAATCACTTTTGATGGTATGGCGTGTGTGTATGATATCGATGTACGAGGTGTCTATGTCTATATGAGATGCACCCATCACGGTTTACAGTTTTGTGCTAAAGATTAGGCCATGATCAGAAAAATCAATATGTTGCATCAGAAGCAAACTGTCAGACCATTCTGTAAACTGCAATCGGCTTGTCTCCCCTGGATTGGATCTGCCCGGCCTTGATGATCCCGTCATCTTCGAGTTCGGCCAGAATTTCGTTGCGCTCGCGGCGAGTCAGGAAGCGGGACTTGTTGCCCAGGTCGGTCTTGGAGAGGCCGTTGCGCCCGGCGGCGCGGATGATCTCCAGCACCCGTTTGTGGTTCTGCTCGATGAGGTTGTCGGCCACATGGTGTTCCACGTCCTGGATCATGGTGTTGACGCTGTAGCGCACCAGGGCGATGGCCCACTGGGCATCCTGCCGCCGGATCACCGGCGCCGATGGGTTGGCCGCCACGGCCCGGATCATGGCCACCTTGGCGGCATGCTCCCAGACCCGCGCCAGGATCGGCGAATGGAGCGACCCCCGGCTGCGACGCAGTTGCGTGGTGATGATTTCGCCCAACGCATCGAAGAGGCTGGTGGCCTCCGGGGACATGGGCACCACGGAAGGGTTCAGGGTTGTGCTGCCGTCGGTGGTGATGCCCGCCAGATTCCCCTTGCCCTTGCCGCCGCTCTTGGAGAGGCGAATCAGCGATTCGATCAGGGAGGGCGGCGTATCGCTGGAAACGTTGCGCCGGTTGCGTTCCGGATAGTCGTCGCGGGTCTTGAGGATCAGAAAACGGGCCAGGGAGCCGTCGGCCACGTTGGCGCTTTTCAGGGCGGACCAGAACAGCACCGGAGTGGTGGTTCCGTAGACGCACAGACAGGGCTGCACGATGTCCTTGCGATCCTTGGCATCCTTGATGCCGCCATATTCCGGTCCCAGGAAGACGGTCCCAGCGGCGGAATGGATCTCCGTCATCAGATCGAGGATCTCGGTGAGATAACGGGGACTCCGCTTGCGGTCGGCGGCGGCCTGGAGGAACATGCCGAACTCATCCTGCTGGAACAGGATGGGCGGATGCCGATGCATCGCAGCCAGCAACCCGGAACCGGAGGCGATGCGATTGCCACCCAGAAAGCCGAACAGCCCGGCATCGTGAAATACCTGATTGATCACCTCACGGCTATGGTTCTTGCCGGAACCGCTCTCGGCGATGCCGACGATGTAGAGATTGGTCCGCAGGTTGGTCTCGCTGCGAAAGCGATGCCCCATCAACGCCCCCAGAGCGCAGAGGGCATTGCCCACCGCGAGGATCGGCTGCGGCTGGGTGGCGGTGGCCAGCATGAATTCCAGCAGTTCCTTGAGCACCCCCTCCACGTCGCACGGATCGAATTCGGCATCCCCCGGCAGAATCGGCACCGGCTTCGGCGCATGTTCCGGCACCTGCTGGGCCTTGCGCAGCAACTCTTCCGCCGGGTGCGGGCCTGGATGCTTGTTCGCCGGATTCAGAGTGATGGCGACGTCCGGTCTCCAACCGTGCTTCTGCGCCAGATGGTAGATGGTGCCCGCACCGATCACCGTGGGATGGAAACTTGTCCAGGCGCGCTCCGTGGTCGCCGGGACATTCTTGGCCGATGAGGCCGACCAGTCGACAAACAGATGGCTACCTGCCTCGCCCAGCGCGCCCTTGATCGCCATGCCGACCCGCACCCAGTCGTCGTAGGGCAAATCGGCGTTGACGATGTGGCGCAGGGCGTCCTGGATCGCCTCGGGGGTGCCGACCAGATCACGGATCGAGTGCAACGGAGCACAGGTTTCCGTCTGTTCGGGCATGCCGGGCTGGGCAGGATCCAGCCTAGCGGGTCGCAGCCCCTCCGGCAGCATGGCCAGAGCCTGCTCGATGAAGGCGTGCGCCTGCGCTTCGGTGATGGCCGGAAGCGCGGCCAGAGTCAGATCCGCCAGCGATTGGACCGGCCATTCGTAGGGCTGCCCGGTGCCGGGATGGATGGCATAGGCCACAAACTGCTGCCCCTGGCAGAGCACCTCCAGGGGATGGGCCTTGATCCCCTTGAACGGGGTAGCCGTCCGGTAGACCAGCATCCGTTTGGGATGCTTGCCGATGCGGATGGCGGGGGTCGCGCCCAGCATTTCGAAGGCCAGAGCCTGGAGTTGCTCGGAAAGAATTATATCATCGGAAATGTCGATATCCACGCCGACAACAAGCCCGCAAGGAATACCGATTCCGGCGTTGGGCCACTGCTTCCAGATGGTCAGTTCGTGGACCGTGGTGGAGCGGGAGGCGTGTTTGGTCCAGCCCCGATAGGCCATCCATTTGCCCCGTTCGAACCGTCCGGGGAACTTCTCACCGGGCATGATCGGCAGAAAGGGAAAGCCGCCTGTCATCAGGCGGTCGCCGTATTGGGTCATGAAGTTCTCGTCCATGGTCAGATGCTCCCGGTCAGGCTGCAGTTGCGGTGCGGTTCAGGGTGGCGAGGCACTCCTTCAGCACCTCGATGGGATAGCTGTTCACCGCGCCCCAGCGTTCATCCGGCACCCTGCCGGTGCGAATGCCCAACTCGCGACACATCTCGCTGGCCATGACGCCAAGTCGCCGGGCCAAAGACAATGGAGCCGGGACGCTTTCTCGACGGCAAAAAGCCAAGGCGGTCATGTAGCCGGTGTCGCCATCCATGTCGTCCTGCCGTCTGGCGATGGCGTCGATCTGCCGTTGCTGGTCGTCGCTGGTTTGTTCGAGGTGACGCACCCGCAACTCCTGCTCCCAGACCGCCTTGGCCATCAGGTAGACCTGATGGGCGGCAGAGGTGGGGAGCGTCTGGAAGTAGCGATTCACCAACTCCCGCTGAACCTGCCAAGCCAGATCGTCGGTGAAGGATTTCACCAACATCAGGTAGCCGGACTGGGTGAGCACGACCAGTCCCTGTGAATTGGGCTGCAACCCCGCTGTCCGAAATTCGGACAGCGACGCAACATCATGAAAAGACAAATGAAAGAAATCCTCTTCAGCGATGAATCTCTCTTTGTTGTCGTTGAAGCGTTTACGGGCCGTCCCCTCCGGGCGCTGATGGACCTGATCCACCATGGCGAAGGTCACCACCCGTTTGCCTCGATACTCAATGACCGGGACGCTGGCTGCGCCGATGGTGATCACTGGATTGCTGTTTTCGATGATCGCGTTCATGCGTCTCTTCTCCTTCAAGTTCAAAACGGGACATCGTCCCAGGTATCGGTGACATCAAAGCCGGTCTTGGCGGATTGGTAGGCGCCGACGATCACCTGGATCAGGGTGAGAAACTCCTCCACCGTGAACAGGGTCAGGTCGGACTTGCCCAGGCTCTCGACGTACTCGCCAGCCAGAGGGGCGGCGGCGCGCATGGCCGCCAGTTCGCGTTCGGTCGGATCAACCATGGGTCACCTCCGCATCAAAACGTGCTCCCACCACCTCAACGAAACGATCACCCTGTCGGATGGCGATCTCCGTCGGGATGCGCAGGTGATCCAGCAGAGTCATGGCCTCCTCGACGCTGTCCGGCGCCCGCATTCCGTCCGGTGCCCGACGCATCCACCAGGAGACCGCTTTCTGGCGCGCATAACCGGTGTGTTCGAAACAGACCCATTCCCGGTGCCAGTTGAATCCGCAAAGATATTCCACCCGCATCGACGGTGGCTTGCCATCCTTCTGGTGGCGCTGATAGGCGATGTCGTAGACCTTGACCCACTCCACCTTGCCGCTGGTGAGAATCTCCCTGGTGGTGGCCGTGGCCTCCAGCTTGTCGCTCTCCGGCGGCGGGAATTCGTGGCCGCACTGGGTGCAGTGACGCACCGCCGCGTAGTTGATGGTCTGGCATGTCTCGCAGGTCTTGACCGGGGCGTCGCCGTCTCCCTCGCCGGGCTTTTTTGGCTTCACCTTGTCGATGGGGCCATGCCGATGCACGTTGCCAGCGAAGTCCAAGACCAGGCAGTCGGTTTTGCCGGGCGCCAGGCGCATGCCCCGTCCGGCGATCTGGACGTAGAGACCAGTGGACTTGGTGGGTCGCAGCATGGCGATCAGGTCCACCGCCGGAGCGTTGAAGCCGGTGGTCAGCACCCCCATGGAGGCCAAGGCGCGGATTTCGCCGCGCTTGAAGGCGGTGACGATCTCGTCCCGTTCCGTCTTGGGCGTGTCGCCGAAGATGGTCGCGCAGGAGATGCCGTGGGCCTGCACCGCCTCCTGCACATGGCGGGCGTGGGCAACACCTGAGCAGAAGATCAGCCAGGAGCGGCGCTCCCGACCATGGGCGATGATCTCGGCCACCGCCGCGCGAGTGATGGGATCTTTGTCCACCGCCGCCTCCAGTTGGCCGGGGATGAACTCGCCGCCCCGGGTGCCGACACCGGAGACATCCAGTTGGGTGTCGGTGCGCTTGCTGATCAGGGGAGAGAGAAAGCCCTGGTCCACCAGATCCCGCACCGAAACCTCATAGGCGATATCATCGAAGAGCGCACCTTTGCCCTGATGCAACAGACCGCTGTCGAGCCGATAGGGTGTCGCGGTCAGCCCGATGATCTTCATGTACGGGTTGATGCGCTTGAGATCCCCCAGAAAACGCTGGTACATGGTGTCGGAGTTGCGCGGGATGAGATGGGCCTCATCGACCAATACGAGATCCGCTCTTTGGATGTCGTAGGCCCGTTTGTGCACTGACTGGATGCCGCAGAAAAGCACCTGCGCTTCGGTGTCGCGGCTGTTCAGCCCGGCGCTGTGAATGCCCGCCGGGGCCTCCGGCCAAAGATTCACCAGTTCGGCGAAATTCTGGCTGATCAACTCGCGAACATGGGTCACCACCAGGATGCGGGTGTCGGGATAGAACTGGATCGCCTCCTGGATGAAACAGGCCATGACGAGCGATTTGCCACCGGCGGTCGGGATCACAATCAACGGATTGCCGGTCTTCTCCTGAAAATAGGCGTAGATGGCATCGATGGCCTCGCGTTGGTAGGCGCGCAGGGTCAGCATGACGCACCTCCATCCCGCCAGATCGTGCCATCCGGCAGACGGTATGCCACCCAGGCCCCGGCGGGATCGGCGTCGATCTGCTCTCCGGCCACTAGATCCGGCACGAACAGGTGTCCGAAGCAACCGGCCTGCTGCTCTTTGAACGCCATCCTCCGGCCATCGATTCCGCACTGCCACAGACCGCCCTCCACCGGCGTGACGTGCAGGCAGGTGCGGCAACTGCGTCTGGCTTGCGCGCCTTCGTGGCACATGGGATGGTGATGGCACATCCGGCACTGATACCACGTCGGGTCCATGCTGATGCGCGTCGGCGGACGCTCGGAACGGATAATCCGCTCGGCCTTGGCCAGCAACCGCAACGCCTCGGCCTCGTCGGCATGGATGCATTCGGCATGAAGATCGTCGTTGTCCTTGTTGACCGCCAGATAGAGCGCCCGGGTCATGCCGGACAGATGCATGTAGACCTGCATCTGGGCATGGTGCTGGGGCTTGGCCTTCTGCACCCCGTGTTTGCGCAGTTCGGAAAATGAGGAGGCGTTGTGGGTCTTGAACTCGCAGACATGCCAAGTCTTCTGGGCTTCCGGGATGCCCAGGGCCATGGCATCCAGGGATCCTCCGAAGTGGCCATGACACGCCTCCACCCGCCACTGACGGCCCGTCTGCGGATCCACGTCCAGAACCGTGGCGCCGATGCGCCGCAGATTGCGGACGAAGCGGTCCTCTTCCAGTTGCCCGGTTTCGAACAGCCGCAGCATGCGACCGGCAAACGGGGCGCTGGTGGTCCACCGGAAATCCAGCCACAGGGAGCGTTCGCACTCCCTGCCGATGATCGATGCCCCCAGGTGGGGCCGGAGGCCGTCCCCGGCGTCCGCCTCGTAGGCGGCGAGGATCGCCTCGACCGTGGGAGGGTTTGGTTTGGGGAGAGGCGCCATCACGCACCTCCCTGAGTGGCGAGCAGGTGGTGGGCCCTGTCCAGGACCGTGCGCCACTGCTCCTCGGTGAAATGGTCGCGCACCACCCGGATGATGCACTCCTTGAGTCTCGCCTTGGTCTCTTCCGGACCGCCGGGCATGCGTCGCAGATGCTCCTGCATGCGGGCAAGCTCCTCCCGCTTGTGGCGCAGCGCCGAACGGGCCCGGGCGAACCATGCCGGGTCCATGGGCAGGCTGTTGACCTGCCGGTTAAGATCCGCCACGGCGATCTGATCGCGAATGGCGGCGATGTCGGATTGCAACTGGATGATGCGGTTGCGGCACTCTGGCCGGGTCGCGGGCAATGGGGGCTTGTCCCGCCGCTCTTGATCCTGCAAGATGGCAGTGTCCATGGGTCTTCTCCCAAAAAAGTCGTCTCGTGGATGGGGCGACGCCGTCACACATGCTTGCCGGCGGGGTGACGACGTGCGCCCCTCGATTTCATCCCATGCGTCGCCATGGCCCGGTACCGCCTGCGACCGGCTGGGCTGGCTTGGCCTGGGGGGCGGCACTTTGCGGCGCCGGTGCGGGCGACGGTGGCGGTGCCGCTTGTTGCCCCTGGATGGCCGGACGGAAAGCAGAGGAAGCGTTGGCCACGGGCTTGTAGCTCTTCACCTGGTTGTAGCCCTCCCGATCCACCGTCACCTTCACCATCACCGGCTTGAAATGCAGTTCTTCAGAATCGCTCACCTGCAACCGCCCGATGGCGTGACAGATGGCCGACAGGGTGCGCTGGGCGATCTCTTCCGCCTGCCGGTTCGGGTTGATCAGATTGAGCCGGTCAAAAAGTTTGCGTCCGGCCAGTGGGCCATCCAGGACATCCATCTCCATCCACAGGTACTGCCCGGAGCCGGTCTTGGTGGCCCGCATTTCGCTGTTGATAATCTGCACCCGGTAATCGCCGGGCGGCAGTGTTTCGAACGGTTGCGACGGATCCACCTGGGAGGCGTCGAAGGTTCCACCGAGTTGTGCCATGGTTCAGCTCCTGTCATTGAGGTTGAGATTCGCCCGTGAGATGCGCCTGGAGCGTGGACCACTCCATGGACATCTCCGGGGGAAGGCCGTAGCGGTTCTTGGCCAGGAAGGCGGGTCGCTCCTGGGTGAACAACACCCGCTCGCCGGTGCCGACGGCCCGGTTGACCCGCTGGCCGAAACCGACATCGGCCTTGGTGGTGGCGATCCGATAGTTGGCGAACAACACGCAGTCGCTGTGCTCCTGCACCAGGGCGGCGGCCTTCTGGTGGAGCTTCACGTCGTAGCGGTCGAAGGGTTCGTGCTCCGGCGAGTCGAAGCGGCGGATGGTGGCGTGGGCGATCTGGATCACCACCATGTTCTTTTCCGCCCGCAACCGGTTGAGACGCTCCAGGTACATGCGCCAGAGATCCAGGGCAGCGACATACCCTTTGCCGTAGCCCATGTCCTCGATGCTGTTGACCCGGTTGATCCGGCACACCTCGGCCCAGATCAGGGGTTCGAGCCAGTCCACCGAGTCCATGACCACGCTCTCGAAGTCGTGCTGTTCGGCAAGCAGGCTGTCGAGGGCCTCCAGCACCTCGCCGAAGGTGCGGGAGATCGGGAAAATGGTGACCTGCAGCAATCCCAGGCCATCCTCGGTCAAAATGAAGACCGGTTTGGGGGAACAGGCCGCGAGCGTGCTTTTGCCCACCCCGGCCACGCCGTAGACCAGGATGCGGGGTGGCAGGAGTGCCTGCTGCCGGTTGAGAGAGGCGAGTGAAATGGCCATCACAAACCTCCCCGGCCCGCAGGCCGTTCCAGCTTGAAGGTCGGTTTGCCCACCTTGAGGGTGCG
>JADGBU010000114.1:0-3520 GCA_015231295.1 Magnetococcales bacterium
CCGGCAGCATCGTAACCAGGTTGATATCCGGCATTTGGACTGGCATTTTCTTGCACGCTCCCCGTCAGGATGAAACCGCTCGAATCGATTTAGAATTGGGCCAACGCGACCGCACCGGTTTTCACCACGGCGGCCTGGGTCAGCAGATGTTCCACCGAGGCGTGGAACAGGTTCAGGAACGGACCGGGATAAAAACCGATCCAGAAGACCAGGACCAGCAACGGCGCGAAGAGGGCCATCTCGCGAAGGGAGAGATCCTTCATGGCACGCACCTCATCGTTGCCGATGGGACCGAAGACCACCCGCTTGAACATCCAGAGCATATAGGCCGCTCCCAGCACCAGCCCGGTGGCAGCCACCACGGCGACCGCCTTGTTGGCCAGGAACGCGCCGAGCAGGATCAGGATTTCGCCCACGAAGCTGTTGGTGCCGGGCAGACCGGCGGAGGCCAGGGTAAAGATCATGAAGATGACCGCATAAACCGGCATCACATGGGCCACGCCGCCGAAGCGGGCGATTTCGCGGGTATGCAGACGATCATAGATCACGCCCACGGCCAAAAAGAGCGCGCCGGCAACGATGCCATGGTTGATCATCTGGAGAATACCGCCCTCCACCCCCTGCTGATTCATGGTGAACAGGCCGATGGTGACGAAACCCATATGCGACACCGAAGAATAGGCCACGAGTTTTTTCAGATCTTTTTGCATCAGGGCGACCAGGGCGGTATAGACGATGGCGACCAGGGAGAGCCCGAAGATCAGAGGCATGAAATAGCGCGAGGCATCCGGCAGAATCGGCAGCGAGAAGCGCAGGAAACCATAGGCACCCATTTTCAGCAGGATACCGGCCAGGATCACCGAGCCTGCGGTCGGGGCTTCGACATGGGCATCCGGCAGCCAGGTATGGACCGGCCACATGGGCACCTTGACCGCGAAGGAGGCGAACAGTCCCAGGAACAACCACACCTGGAACGAGAACGACAGCGGCAGATCCATCAAGGCGGGAATGGAGAAGGTATTCCCCTGATACCCCAACGCCAGGATGGCGATCAGCATCAGCACCGAACCGGCCAGGGTGTAGAGGAAGAACTTGAGGGCCGCATAGACGCGGCGGGGTCCACCCCACACCCCGATGATCAGGAACATCGGGATGAGCATCGCCTCCCACAGCACATAGAAGAGGATGAAATCGAGGGCGCAGAAGACCCCGACCACAAAGCTCTCCAGGGCCAGAAAGGCCATGAGATACTCCCGCACCCGCACCTGAATCGACTCCCAGGAGGCCAGCAGGCAGATGGGGGTCAGGAAGGTGGTGAGCAGCACAAAGGGCAGGCTGATGCCATCCACCGCCATGCGATAGGCGATGCCGTACTCCGGCAGCCAGCTGACCTCTTCCATGAACTGGAAGTTGGCGGTCTGGGGATCGAATCCGGCCAGCAGTCGCAGGCTGAGCAGGAAGGTGAGCAGGGAAACTCCCAGGGCGATCATGCGGGCGGCACCGTCACTGCGGACCGCGAGCAGGATGACCAGGGCTCCGACGAGCGGAAGGAATGTCACGAGACTGAGCATGGTCAAATTCTCCCGCCGTTCATGCGTACACCGTGATCAGGACCAACAGTCCGATCACCATGGCAAAGGCATAATGATAGACATAGCCGGTTTGCAGCCGCTTGAGTCCCAGGGCCAGGCGTTCCACCAGGGCCGCCATGCCGTTGACACCGTAGCCATCGATGATGGTGACATCACCCGTCTGCCACAATCCATAGCCGATTTGACGAGCGGGACGCACGAACAGCCGATCGTAAAGCCGATCGAAGTACCAGGCATTGAGCAGAAACTGATAGATCCCGCGCCAATGTCCGGCCATGATGGCAGGCAGGGTGGGGGTTTTGACATAGAGCAGCCAAGCCAGGGCCAGACCGATGATGAACATGCCGAACGGCGACCATTTCACCCAGGCGGCCACATGATGGGCCTGAGCCAGGGCGTCGTGCCCCTTGGCGATGAAGATCGCCTCCTTGAACCACCCCTCGTGGACCATCGCCTGACCGAGCACTCCGCAGATCAGGGAGCCGCCCGCCAGCACCAGCAGCGGAAAGCGCATCGACCAGGGGGCCTCATGGGCGTGGTCGTAGGCGTGTTTGGCGTGATGATCCTTCGGCGCGCCCCCGTGGAAGGTCATGAAGACCAGCCGGAACGAATAGAAGGTGGTGAGAATGGCCGCCAGCATCCCCATGACCCAGGCCAGATTGCCGACCGTGGTATTGGCCGAGAAGGCGGACTCCAGGATCGCGTCCTTGGAGTAGAAACCGGCCAGGAACGGAAAGCCGGTGAGAGCCAACGTCCCGATCATCATCACCGCGTAGGTCAGGGGGATTTTCTTGACCAGACCGCCCATGTGACGCATATCCTGCTCGTGGTGCATGGCATGGATCACCGCGCCCGCCCCCAGGAAGAGCAGAGCCTTGAAGAAGGCGTGCGTGAACAGGTGAAACATGGCGGCGGGATAGGCCGAAACCCCGGCGGCGAAAAACATGTATCCCAACTGGGAGCAGGTGGAGTAGGCGATCACCCGCTTGATGTCGTTCTGGACCAGACCCACCGTGGCGGCGAACAGCGCGGTGGAGGCTCCCACCATCGTCACCACATTGAGGGCGGTCTGGGAGAGTTCGAACAGGGGCGAGGCGCGGCAGACCATGAAGACACCCGCCGTGACCATGGTGGCGGCGTGGATCAGGGCGGAAACCGGGGTCGGACCTTCCATGGCATCGGGCAGCCAGGTATGCAGACCCAACTGGGCCGACTTGCCCATGGCACCGATGAAAAGCAACAGGCAGATCAGGGTCATGGTGGGCACCGTGCCCCACAGCGGGAACTCCACGGTGGCCGGATAGCTGCCACTGCCCGCCAGACGGAACACCTCGGCGTAATCCAGGGTGCCGAAGACCATGTAGATGGCGAAAATACCCAGCGCGAAGCCGAAGTCGCCGACCCGGTTGACCAGAAAAGCCTTGATGGCCGCATTGCACGCCGACTCCTTGGTGAACCAGAAGCCGATCAGCAGATAGGAGGCCAGACCCACCCCTTCCCAACCGAAGAAGAGTTGCAGGAAGTTGTCACCCGTCACCAGCATCAGCATGGAGAAGGTGAAAAAAGAGAGGTAGGAGAAAAAGCGCGAATGGTCCGGATCCTCTTCCATGTAGCCCACGGCATAGATGTGGACCAGGGTGGAAACCCCGTTGACCACCACCAGCATCACCACGGTCAGGCGATCGAGGAGAATGCCGAAGGAGACCTGGAACTTGCCGGAGACGATCCAGGAGAAAATCTCCTCGCGGACCGTCGGGGCATCGCCGACCGCGATGGCCAGAAAGGCCTCAATGGATAGGGCCAACGCGCCCACCATGCAGGCGATCGTGACCAGTCGGCTCATCGCGTTGCCCAGATAACGCCGTCCGAGCAGTCCGGCGATCATGGAGCCGACGAGGGGCAGTAGGATAATCAGGAGGTTCTTGCTC
>JADGBU010000114.1:3641-5266 GCA_015231295.1 Magnetococcales bacterium
GGCCACGGTCATGACGAAGAAGGTGAAGATCTGACCCGACACATCCCCGAGATAGTGGGAGAAGGCCACGAAATTGATATTCACCGCCAACAGGATCAACTCGATGCTCATCAGGATGATGATCATGTTGCGCCGGTTGAGGAAGATCCCGATGATGCCGATGGTGAACAGAATGGCACTCAGAATGAGAAAATGATGCAGACTCATGGCTTGTTGGCTCCCTGACCCGAGGCGACCTTGACCATTTCCACGGCCTCTTCACGCTTGCGGGCGATCTGGGCGGGAATATTCTGACGCTTGACTCCGGTGCGTTTGCGCAGTGTCAGCACCACGGCACCGATGAGGGCCACCAGCAATATCAACGACGCGATTTCGAAGGGCAGCAGATATCGGGTGTAAAGCAACTGACCGATGGCCTGGGTGTTGCTGATGCCGGCAGCCGGTGCCAGGGCCTGTCCATCCACATGGATGCCGCCGAGAATGAACGCAAACTCGACCAGGATCAGGGCTCCCACGAACAGCCCCATCGGCAGATGCTGCATGAAGCCCTTGCGCAGCTCCTCGTAATCGACATCGAGCATCATCACCACGAAGAGGAACAGTACCGCCACCGCGCCCATGTAGACGATGACCAGCAGAGCCGCCAGAAACTCGGCCTGGAGCAGCACGAACAGCCCGGCGGTGTTGAAAAAGGCCAAAATCAGAAACAGAACCGAATGGACCTGATTCCGGCTGACGATCACCCCCAGGGCCGCGCCCACGACGATCGCCGAAAAGAAATAAAACACGAGATCCGCTACCATGATCTATGCGCTCCTGCTAACGGTACTTGGCGTCTGCGGCGAGATTGGCGTCGATTTCATTTTTCCACCGCTCGCCATTGGCCAGGAGTTTGGCCTTGTCATAATAAAGATCCTCGCGCCGGTAGCCATGAAACTCGAAATTGGGTCCGAGCACGATGGCATCCACCGGACAGGCCTCCTGACAGAAGCCGCAGAAGATGCATTTGGTTTCGTCGATGCTGTAGACCTTGGTCAGACGCTGTTCCGCCGTGCTGGTCGGATCGATCTCGATGTAGATCGCCTGGGCCGGGCAGACCGCTTCACACAGTTTGCACGCCACGCACCGTTCCTTGCCGCACTCATCCCGTCGCAGGGCATGTTCGCCGCGAAACCGGGGCGACAACGGGGTGCGCTCCTCGGGATACTGAATGGTGATGTGGGGCTTGAACATGTGCCGCAAGGTGACGGCCATGCCCGCTGCCAGCTCCCGCAGGGCGAACGTATCTGCCAACGCCTTAAAATTCAACCCCATCGCGCGTCTCCTCACGCCTTGCCGAAAAGAAGCACACCCAGCCCGGTGACAAAGATCCACAGCAGCGAGATGGGCAGAAACACCTTCCAACCCAGACGCATCAGCTGATCATACCGGTAACGGGGAAAGGTGGCCCGGATCCACAAAAAGACGAACAGCAACAGCGCGGCCTTGATGCCCAGCCAAATGACCCCCGGAATGAACGACAGCATCTCCAGCGGCGGCAGCCATCCCCCCAGAAAGAGGATCGAGCCCATGAACGACACCAGGATCATGTTGGCATATTCGCCCATGAAAAACAGCCCCGAACT
>JADGBU010000114.1:5276-10521 GCA_015231295.1 Magnetococcales bacterium
CGAATATTCGGTGATGAACCCGGCCACCAGTTCCGCTTCGGCCTCGGGCAGGTCGAAGGGAGAACGGTTGGTTTCGGCCACCACCGAGATGAAGTAGATCACGAACATCGGCAGCAGGGGCACCACGAACCAGACCCCCTTCTGCGCGTTGACCACATCGGTCAGATTGAGACTGCCCGACAGCAGCACCACCGGAATCAGGGTGAAGCCCATCGACACTTCATAAGAGACCATCTGGGCGGCGGAACGCAAACCACCCAGAAAGCTGAAGCGGTTGTTGGAACCCCAACCCGCCATGATGATCCCGTAGACCCCCAGGGAGGAGACCGCCAGAATATACAAGATACCGATGTTGATATCCGCCAGCACGATCCCCGGCGAAAAGGGAATCACCGCCCAGGCGATCAGGGCCGGAACCAGGGTCAGGGCCGGAGCCAGCAGAAAAATCGCCTTGTCGGCCTTTTCCGGCAGCAGCAGCTCTTTCATCAGCAGCTTCACCGCGTCGGCCAGGGGTTGCAAAATCCCCCAGAAACCCACCCGGTTGGGGCCGTAACGCACCTGCATGAAGCCGATGATCTTGCGTTCCGCCAAGGTGATGTACGTCACCATGAACAGGACCGGAGCCAACAGGATCACGATCTTGATCACGGTCCAGACCAGCATCCACAGCGTGGCTCCAAGGAGCCCCTCCCCGAAGAGGTGGATGGTTCCCAAGATTTGATTCAGATATTCAGGCATTTCGTCCCCGGTCCGCGCTCTGAGCACCAGTCATTCGTGTCAGTTCAACCCTGGCCCCGAGAGGGCCACCAACCCGCATTACCCGACCTTCCCACCGCCTGTTTTTCAACCCGGCAAGGCGATCAGACTCACCCTGGGAAAGCCGTTGGCATAATCGCACAAAACACGCAACGCGCTTTCGCCCCGTCCGAAGTCACCGCAGACCACCCCATGCGGGACGCTCTTGTCCAGTTCGGCGCGCAGTTCGATCCGGCGTTCGCCGTTGAGCACCCGCACCAATCCATCCTGCACGATCGCCAATCCCTGGGCGTCGTCCGGATGAATCCGCAACCGGCCATCGCGGGCCAGTTTGGCCATCACCTTGGATCGCCACGCCACCGGATCATCCCGATAGAAGGAGGACTCCACCAGCAGATGAATCCCCTCCGACGCCTGGTGAGCCACCACCGAAACCGGCAATCCGCGCGTCACCGGGCTGTGATCGCAGGCACGGGCACTCTCGCCCGGTCCGAGCCGACCCAGATCGTAACGGTGATCGCTGGCCGCCATCTTCTTGCGCAGGGTTTCCAGATCGTTGTAGCCCAGCGGAGTCGCGAACCGATCGCTCAGACCCCGCAGAATCCGCCAATCCTCCTTGGACTCCAGGGGACCGTTGACCGCCCGGGCACTGCGTTGCACCCGTCCTTCGCCATTGGTCAGGGTCATGGGTTTTTCACCCGGAGCCAGACCGGGCAGCACCACCTCGGCCAGATTGGCCGCCGCTCCCGCAAAGGCACCCAGATGGATCACCCGAACCTTTTCCAGAGCCCGCTTGGCCAGCTCCCGATCCAAAGCCTCTTCGATGGGATCCACGCCCAACAGGAACAAAACCTTGATCCGTCCCGCCGCCGCCTCTTCGAGAATGGTGGCGGCATTCATGCCCACCCGATCCAGCCGGGCATATCCGGGTCCGCGATGGGGCACCACGCCCAGATCCTGAGCCGCCGCCGCATTGGCACGGGCGACGATCCGGTTGAATCCGTTCCAGTTGGGACCGATCGCTCCCACCTTGTCGAGCAGAGCCACCGCCAGACGACGCAACGACTCGGCTTCCGGATGGTTGACGGCATGCTCGCCCAACAGGATCACCGGCTTTTTGCCTCCCCTGAGCAGGTCGGCCACCGGATCTCCGGTCGTCCCCTCCCCGTCCAGGGCGCGCAACGCCTGATTGAGCCGCTCCACCTCGGCTCCGGGAGTCACGATCATCTGGGTCAGATTGAGCAGATTGCTGTTCAGATGACGGGGATGGATCGCCACCACCCGGGCACCCGCCTGAGTGGCGCGCCGCAGACGCAAATTGAGAATCGGCGTCTCGAAACGGGGATCGAAGCCCACCAGCAGGATGGCATCCGCCCGGCTCAACTCGGCCAGGGAGGTGTTCATCAGCAGATCGGCACGGGTCAGGGGCAGCTCGTCCGCGCTGAAATCCCGCTGACGCAGCCGATGATCCAGATGGCCGGTGCCCACCACATGACGCATGAAATCCTGGAACGCATAGAGCTCCTCGCCGCCCTGGATGGCATCCGAGGCCAATCCCGCCACCTCGTCGGGCTTCACCGACTTGAGAATCGCCGCCGCCTGATCCAACGCCTCGGGCCAGCTCGCCTTCCGGACCCCGCCAGCGACGCGAATCGTCGGCGCGAGCAGACGCTCCTCCCCGAGACCATCGAGGGCGAAACGTCCCTTGTCGCAGATCCAGGTTTCGTTGCCTTCGTTCCAGGTGCGGGACATGACCCGCAGAATCCGGTTGTCCAGATGATCCATGCGGGTGTGACACCCCACGGAACAGTGACTGCACACGCCGTCCGCATGCTTGAGTTCCCAGCCGCGCGCCATGAAATGGAACGGCTTGAGATTCAAGGCTCCCACCGGACAGATTTCCGCCAGATTGCCGGTCAATTCGGAATCGAGGGTGGTCTCCACGAAGGGTCCGACCCGCATGTGATCGCCGCGATAGACCGCGCCCATCTGCTCGACACCGGAGACATCCTCGGAGAACCGGATGCAGCGCGTGCAATGAATGCAGCGATTCATTTCGGTTTCGATGATCGGTCCCAGATCGTAGTTGGGCACTTCCCGCTTGTGGTCGTGGAACCGGGAGCGGTCCGGGCCATATTTCATGGCCAGATCCTGCAGGGTACACTCGCCCCCCTGGTCGCAGACCGGACAATCCAGCGGATGGTTGATCAGCAGGAACTCCAGGACGCCCTGGCGTGCCTTGCGCACCATTTCGGATTCGGTCTTGACCACCATGCCTTCGCTCACCGGCATGGCGCAGGAGATGACCGGCTTGGGCATTTTTTCCACTTCCACCAGGCACATGCGACAGTTGCCCGCGATCGGAAGCTTCGGATGATAACAAAAATGGGGTATGGCGATGCCCAGGAGCTTGGCGGCCTCCATGATGGAAGTCCCCGGCTTGACATCAATTTCCTTCCCGTCGATGATCAGAGTAGGCATCTTGCAAGCTCGCTCCTCAACCCGCCATGCAGCGGCCATGCTCCACGTGGTATATGAACTCTTCCCTGAACGCCCGGATCGACCCCAACACCGGTCCTGCCGCCGCGTCTCCCAGGGCGCAGATGGTCTTGCCCCCGATATTGGCGCAGATGTCCAGCAACAGATCGATATCTTCGAGGGTGCCCTGACCCGCTTCCATGCGGGTCATGATTTGCGACAGCCAACCGGTCCCCTCGCGACACGGGGTGCATTGGCCGCAGGATTCATGACGGTAGAATCGCGACAGCCGGGCCACCGCCCGCACGATGCAGACCGATTTGTCCAGCACGATCACGGCTCCGGAGCCAAGCATGGTGCCCGCCTTGGCCAACGAGTCGTAATCCATGGTGATGGTGGCGCAGACCTCCGCCGACAAAATCGGCGACGAGGAGCCTCCGGGGATCACCCCCTTGAGATTGCTCCAGCCTCCCCGCACCCCACCGGCATGCTCTTCCAGCAAGGTCTTGAGCGGCATGCCCAGTTCGACCTCGTAGTTGCCCGGCTTGTTGACATGCCCGGAAACCGAAAAAATCTTGGTGCCGCTCGATTTGGCCACGCCCAGCGCGCCATACCAGGCCCCGCCCCGCTCGATGATGGTCGGGATCGAGGCCAGCGTTTCCACGTTGTTGATCACGGTGGGGCAGCCGTACAGACCGATGTTGGCGGGAAACGGCGGCTTGAGCCGGGGTTGACCCTTCTTGCCCTCGATCGACTCGATGAGTCCGGTCTCCTCGCCGCAGACGTAAGCCCCGCCCCCCCGGTGGATCGCCAGATGAAAGCGCACCCCCTTGCCCATGACATTCTCGCCGAGATATCCCTTGGCGTAAGCGTCGTCGATGGCGGCCTGGAGTCGTTCGGCCTCCCGGTAGAACTCGCCGCGAATGTAGATGTAGCCCTGCTGAATGCCGACCGCGTAACCGCAGATGATCATCCCCTCGATGAGACGGTGGGGATCGTAGCGCAGAATATCGCGATCCTTGCAGGTGCCCGGTTCCCCTTCATCCGCGTTGCAGGTGAGATATTTGGGACGGGGGTCGTTCTTGGGAATGAAGGACCATTTGAGGCCCGCCGGGAATCCCGCGCCACCGCGTCCGCGAATGCCCGATCGCTTGACCTCTTCGATCACCTCGTCGCTGCCCAGTTCGATGGCCTTGAGCACGGACTGATAGCCGCCGTTGGCTTCGTAGACCGCCAGGGTATGGCTGTTGGCGAGGTGGATGTTCTGATAGACGATCTTCATGGGGTTTTATCCGTAGTGGAGTCCGCCGCGCTTATGCATCGCACGTGTCAAGGGAGACGGTCGATGATCTCGACCACCTTGTCGGTGGTCAAATTTTCATAATAATCGTCATTGATCTGCATCATTGGCGCGTTGACACACGCTCCCAGACACTCCACCTCGGCGAGGGTGAATCGTTTATCCTCGGTGGTCTGACCAGCGGCGATCTTGAGTTTCCGTTTCAGGGCATCCATCACCTGATCCGAGCCGCACAGCCAGCAGGAGATGTTGGTGCAGGCCTGAATGTGATAACGACCCACCGGCTTCAGGTTGTACATGGTGTAGAAGGTGGCCACCTCGTAAACCCGGATCGGCGGCATGCCCACCAGTTCCGCCACATAATCGAGGCTTTCCCGGGAGAGCCAGCCACCGAACTCCCGCTGGGCCAGATGCAGAATCGGCATCACCGCCGACTGCCGCCGATCGGCGGGATAACGCTTGAAGATTTCCTGGATCTGTTGAAGCGACTCCTCGGAAAACCGGGGGGTGACTCCCGTAGATAGTGTGCTCCGCTCGTTCATCAAACGCGACGCCTCGTGCAAAGGTCGTAAAAACGAGACCGGACCGCGCGCGCGCCGTCCGGAAAAGTCCGATCACCGATCGATTTCACCGAACACGATGTCGATGGTTCCCACCATGGTGGTGACATCGGCCAGCATGTGTCCTTTCAGAATGGTCTTCAAGGATTGC
>JADGBU010000114.1:10735-11225 GCA_015231295.1 Magnetococcales bacterium
CTTGAAATTCTCGGTTTTGACCGGACCGGTCGGCATCTGCTTCAGGCACTGCTGGATGATGCGATTGCTCTGGCGGATCTCCTCGACCCGAACCAGATAACGATCGTAGCTGTCGCCGTTCTTGCCCACCGGAATGTCGAACTCCACCCGGTCGTAGGCATCGTAGGGTTCGGCCTTGCGCAGATCCCAGGCCACGCCCGAGCCCCGCAGCATCGGCCCGACATAGCCCATATCCATCGCTTCCGCCGCCGAAACCACCCCGATATCCACCAGACGCTGTTTCCAGATGCGGTTGCCGGTGAGCAAGGTTTCGTATTCATCGATCTTGGACGGAAAATCGTCGGTGAACTCGCGGATTTTCTCCGCCAGTCCATCGGGCAGATCCTTGGCGACCCCGCCGGGACGGAAGTAGGCCGCATGCATGCGCGCCCCGCAAACCGCCTCGTACATGTCCATGATCCGCTCCCGTTCCCGGAAGCAGTAGATGAAC
>JADGBU010000115.1 GCA_015231295.1 Magnetococcales bacterium
CGGAGATGACCACGCCATAGATCATCCAGCGGAAGAAGAGATGGAGGCCATACAGAAAGCTTCCTCCCGCGACCGTCAGACCCAGGTAGACCACAAAACGCAACGGCGCGGTCGAAAAGGACATCAGGCCGGAGATGACCAGCGAAGCCAGTTTCCGGAAGGTGTATTGGGAACGGCCCGCGAAACGCTCTTCGGCCTTGTATTCGATGTGAACGATGCGAAAGCCGAGCCAGTTGACGATCCCTCGGAGCAACAATCGATCTTCCGACAACCGTTTGATCTGTTCCACCACCCGCCGGTCGAGGAGGCGGAAATCCGATCCTCCCGGCTGCATGCGCACCTCGGAGAACAGATTGATGATGCCATAGCCCAATTTGGTGATCTGGGTGCGAAAGAAGCCCAGTTTTTCCGTCGAGGTCTTGACCATGTTGACGGTATCGTATCCTTCACGCCACTTGGCGATCATGGTTTCGATCAGGGCCGGGGGGTGTTGCAGATCGCAGTCCATCGAGATGACCGCCGCGCCGCGCGAGGCGTCCAGTCCGGCCTTGATCGCCTTCTGATGTCCGAAGTTGCGGGAAAAACGCAATCCGTTCACGCGGGGATCGCTCTGGTGCAGGGATTCGATGATCTCCCAGGAGCGGTCCCGACTGCCATCATCCACGAACAGGAGTTCGAAGGAGAGCTTCAGCCGTTCGTCCAGCAGCTCCCGGAGCCGTTTGTAGAGTTCGGGAATGCTGCCCTCTTCGTTGAGCACCGGCACCACGATGGAGATTTCCACCGCGCGGGTGCCGATCGGGGAGAGCTCCTCGGCAAGTGGTTCCGGAGTGTGGGAGTCCCCAGCGTTCATGCCTTGGTTTCCTTGTATCACGACAGGATCAGGTGCTGTTTGAGATAGTCGTGGGTATATTCCAGTCCCGTTGACAGGGGCGTGGCGAGTTGATAGCCGGTCATGCGGGTCATTTTTTCGGAGCTGCCGCAGCGGCGTTGCACCTCGAAGTCGTAGCGTCCCGGAGGCGGCTCCAGACATTGAACCTGAGAGGGGGATTTCACCACCTGGATCACCGATCGGGCCAGTTCGACGATGGGGATATCCTCGCCACGGGCGATGTTGACGATTTCGCACCCCTTGCCCGCTTCGGAAATGCGGATGGAAGCCTCCACCACATCGTCGATGTAGGTGAAGTCACGGGTTTGCAAGCCCTGTCCGAAGACGGTCAGCGGTTTTCCCTCCATGGCCTGCTTGAAGAAGCGCGGCAGCACCATGCGGGTATCCTGACGGGGACCGTAGACGTTGAAATAACGCAAGGAGAAGGATTGAATCTGCTTTTCCTTGTAGAGGGATTGCAGATAGATTTCGTTGTATCGTTTGGCGATGGCGTAACTGGAATTGGGAGCCACCTGGAAATTTTCATCCACCGCCATTTCGATGGCGGCCTTGCCGTAGACGCCGCTGGTGGAGGCGTAGACGATTTTTTCGACTCCGTTGATCACGGCGGCGTTGGCGATATTTTTCATGCCGACCGCTTCGGTATCCATGGTTTCCAGGGGGTGATCGGCCACGATATCCACCCCGAGATAGGCCGCGAGATGAAAGATCAGATCACAATCCTTGGTGAGTTCGAGGATCAGCCGGGTATCGCGGACATCCCCTTCCACCAGACGGATATTTTTCATCGCTTCGCGGGTCAGCTTGTTGCCGCGCATGAACCGGTCGATCACGATCACCTCGTGACCCCGGAGCAACAATTTGTCCACCAGATGACTGCCGATGAATCCCGCTCCGCCTGTCACGATCACGCGCACTTGATCAATCTCCTCTCACCGAGTGTCACCGAGGCAGGATTGCCCCTTGCAAGAAGCCTGTCCCATTTCTGAAGAACATGGTGTCCTTCGCGTCATAAGTCAAGGCCCATCATGGGGTGGCCGTGGGTTCATCCTCTCCGTGGATCGCGAACCACAGGGTTCCCGCCAGACCGAACAGGGTGGCCGCCCACAGATTGATTTCGGGTCCGAGCTGCCACAGAAACGCCCCGCCCAACGCCCCCAGAGAGACAATCAAATCCCGTACCAGATAATAGGCTCCAAAGGCCGCCGCCCGTCGGTCCGGCGGGGCGAGATCGAGAATCAGGGCTTTGCGGGCCGGTTCTCCGAACTCCTTGAGCCCCCGGATCACGAAAGCGATCACCAGCGGCGCGAAGGAGTCGGCGTGCAGCAGCGTCAGAGGAAAGGCGGAGAAGAATAAAAAGGTGATCAATACAAAGGGTTTTTTGCTGGTACGATCGGCCATCCAGGCCACGGGGAGATAGATCAGCACCGCCGTGGTCATTTCGATGGTGGTGAGCAGACCGAACTCCATCGCCGTCACCGGGTGGGCGATCACCTTCATGCACCAGACCACCACGAAGGCATAGGGGATGTGTTCGCAGAAGCGCACCAGGATGTCGGAAACCAGCAGACGCCGCATGCTCGGGGTGAGCAGGGCGGGCAGGGTGGCGAGGCGCAGCGGCGGCGAGGCGTGGGGGCGATCATCGGGAATGAGCCGCTGTTGGGCGAAGAGTCCCATCAGGGCCAGCAGCAGCGCGAGTCCAAACGAAATCCGGATCCCCTCCACCTCGCCGAATTGATCGATGCACACCCCGCCGATGATCGGACCCAACGCCATGGGAATCCGCTTGACCAGAGAGTGCATGGTGACGCCCATGGTGCGTTTGTTGGAGGGGAGCACCTTGGCGATCAGGCCCATGCTGGCCGGAAGCGACAACGCCCCCCAGGCCAGAAACAGAATCGCTCCGAACAGGACCGCCTCCCATCGGGGAATCAGAATGACGATCAGATAGCCGACCATGGCGGTCAGGTTGATGATCAGGAGACTTCTGCGGACGCCGAACCGTTCGGCCAGCAGACCGCCGGGCAGGGAGTAGAGGGCGGCGAGCAGATTGTTCAGGGCGGCGAGCAGACCGATCACCCAGGGTCCGCCGCCCAGGGCCATGAGATAGATGGGCAGGAAGCGTTCCGCCAGTCGTTCTCCCAGGCCGGCGAGAATCACCAGCAACAGCAGACCGACGGTTTCCCGTCTGAGGGCGAGAAAGTCGAACAGACGGGCGGAATGGGTCATCGGGAGGCTCGATCATTCGGCAGGAGTGGAACGGGTGGCGCGCGCGACCGGAGTCGGGCCGCCACCCGGGAATGATTATCCCACAATCAGGACTTGAATCAAACCGATCACCATGCAGACGCCGATGACCCGCATGATATCCTGCTTGAAGCGGAACAGGGCGACAAACGCGGCGGCGATGATCAGAGCCTGCCATCCGGCGAAGCCGCCGGAGAAGGGCGCGCTTTCGGTGGCGTGGGGCCAGAGCACGTGCCAGGCGAAAAATACCGACAGATTGACGATCACCCCGACCACGGCAGCGGTGATGGCGGTCAGGGGCGCGGTGAATTTCAGATCGCCGTGGGTCGATTCGATCAGGGGTGCCCCGGCGAGAATGAAAAGATAGGAGGGCAGAAAGGTGAACAGGGTTGCCACCGAAGCCCCGGCCACGCCAGCCAGAAACAGCCCTTCGGGTCCAAACAGCTCCTTGGTCCAGCCGCCGACGAAACCCACGAAGGCCACCACCATGATCAAGGGTCCGGGGGTGGTTTCGCCGAGGGCCAGGCCATCGACCATCTGCGCGCCGGTCAGCCAGCCGAAGGTCTCCACGCCGCCCTGATAGACATAAGGCAGCACCGCATAGGCTCCGCCGAACGTCACCAGGGCCGCCTTGCTGAAGAATATTCCCATGTCATGGAGGGTCGGATTGGTGATCAGGGTCATGACGGCTCCCCACAATCCGGCGAAGATCACGATCATGAGGAGGAGGCGGATCGGCTTGAAGCGGACATGTTCGGGTTGCGGGGTGTCGTGATCGAAGATCGCCGGGCCGTAATTCTTGCCATTGGATCCATGTCCGCCACCGGCCTTGAAGAGTTCCGGGGTCAGGCGTCCGCCCACGGCACCGAGGAGCCCGGCGAGCAGCACGATGACCGGAAAGGGCAGATGCAGTACGAAAATGCCCACGAAAGAGCCGATGGCAATGGCCCACAGCAGTCGGTTCTTGAGTGTCCGCGAGCCGATGCGCCAGGCGGCGAACATCACCACCGCCACCACCGCCGGCTTGATCCCGATGAAGATGCCCTGGATCCAGGTCACTTCTCCGAAGGCGATGTAGAGATAGGTGAGCAGAATCAGGATCAGCAGCGAGGGGAGGACGAACAGGGTTCCGGCCACGATTCCCCCCCAGGTGCGATGCATCAGCCATCCGATGTAGATGGTGAGCTGTTGGGCTTCGGGGCCGGGCAGCAGCATGCAGAAGTTGAGCGCGTGCAGAAAACGTTGTTCGGAGATCCAGCGGCGTTTTTCCACCAGCTCCTGATGCATCACCGAGATCTGCCCGGCGGGACCGCCGAAGCTGATGAATCCCAGTTTCAGCCAGTAGAGAAAGGCCTCCCAGAATGACGGGTAAGGAGGGCGTTGCGGGTTGGGTTCATCCATCGGATTGGTCCTTGCTGGAGAAATGAAGATAGTAATCGTCGAAAATCGGGCGACTGGCGGTCATCAAGGCGTGATCATCCGGGAGGCGCAGTCGCATGCCGTGGAGCAGGGCCGCGCATCCGGCGGCTTCGGGGCAGACTCCTCCCGCATCCAGGGTATGGACCAGCCTGCCGAGTTGCATCAGGGCCGGATCCTCTTCCAGGTCGAAGGCGGCCAGCAGGGTTTCGAAGGTGACTTTCTGCTGGACGTGGGAAAAGATCGCCCCGTCGAAATCGAAGCCGACCGCTTCCGGAGGGAGCGGTTGATCGGGCGCGAGCCACAGAAAACGGGCCGCCGGATCGATGAAACGTTGAATCAGCCAGGCGGAGGCGAGACGGTCCACCCAGGGCCGGGCGCGACTGATCCAGAGTCGTCCCTGGAACGCCTGGGGATCCCGACGCGGAATCGCGCCCTCCTGAAAGAGGGGTTCGTCCGGGTCGAGACGCTGAATCAGGCGCGCTTCGAGGGTGTTCAACGCCTCCTGGAGCGGATTCCGGCTGTTGTCGGGGAAAAAATCGATGGCGGTGAGTTCCTGGAGGCGGCGACGTAGCGTGCGGACGTTTCGTTTCAGCAGGGTGACATCGGGCCCTTCCGGATCGATCCGGGTGATCTCCTCCAGCAGGCTCCGATAGTCGGAGCGGCGGTCGAAGAGGGCGCGAAAGGCTTCGGTCTGGAGTTCGGAGCGGGGACGGATCTCCACCACCTCGGCCATGCCTGCGGCGGTCTGGATCGCCTCCGCCACCTGGAGCAGCGATTGCTCGCGTTCGGCTCCCCGGGGCAGCAGATAGACCCCATCCCGCAGCACCGCCCCGCCCATGGATTTCAGGGCGCGCCAGGCGCGCATCCGCTCCGTGGCGTTGCGCGCGGGCAGACTGAAGATCAAGGCCAGAAAGGAGAGGGCGGTCGCGGACATGACGGAAACCGGATGATTGAGTTTTGATGTCGCTCATTCTACAATTTTGTAGCGATTGTTGCAACCAATTTCGGAACCATTCCGTATCATTGACGAGGATGGCAACAAGGTTTATGAATAGAAACCGTTCAAGATGACGCCGGAATGGAGAACGGGCATTCGATCCGTTGATTCATTTCATTGAACTTAAAACAAAAGAGCCTTGTTTCCCATGATCCTTCCGGCCTCCGATCCGGTTTCATCCCACGACGCGCTTTCCAACTATCCTTTTCAGATTCGTCTGGTCATCCTCTCCAGCCTGTTGGTGATTCTGGTGGTGCTGGTGTTCGGCGGACTGGCCTTGTGGCGGTTTCAAGATACCGAGGCGATGTGGGAGGAGTATACCCAACGGGTCGCGGATATCAGCGAAAGTCTGGCGGATGTGCAGCGTCAGGTTGGTTATGGCGGTTTTATCCACAATTTCAAGAATCTGGTCTTGAGGCGCGACATCCCGCGCTATCGGGAACGAATCGAGCGGGATCTGGCCGGAATGAAAACGGCCTTCAACCGGCTGGAAAAATCCCTGATTCTGTCGGAAAACCGGGTGCGGGTCGCCGTCTTGCGGAGCACCTTCGCCGAATACGAACGCAAATATCAGCTCGCCTTGCTCCTGATTCAACAGGGGCTGGATTCGGATGCCATCGATGCCCAGGTCAAGGTGGATGATCACGCCGCCCTCGTCGCCCTGGAGGGACTGATCGAACGGGCCAACGAAATCACCGAAGAAACCAAAACGCGCGCGCGAGCATCGAATGCGGCGGCATTGCGCTTCGCCCAGTTGGGCGGCGTGATGGTGCTGCTGTTTCTGCTGACCGCCAGCGTGTCGATGGTGATTCTGTTGCGTCGCACCATCGCCGCCCACAACCGGAGTCGCCTCGTTCAGACCCGACTCGACACCCTGCTCGACACCTCGCCCGATCCCATGATCACCCTCGCTGCGGATGGGCGCATCGTGCGGGTCAATCAGATGGCCGAGAAATTTTTTGGCTACGCCCAGGATGAGTTGATCGGCACGGAGATCGAACGGTTGATCCCGGAGCGGTTTCATCAGGCGCATCGGGGCCATCGGGAGGGCTATTTCGCCGCGCCGAGTCACCGGGCCATGGGGAGCAATCTCTCCCTGTCGGCCTTGACGCGGGATGGTCGGGAACCGATCGTGGAGATCAGTCTCTCCCACAGCGGACAGGGTGCCGAGCGTCTGGCCACCATCACGGTGCGGGATATCACCGAACGCGAACAGAATCGCATCGCCCTGGAAGAGGCCCGACAGGCCGCCGAAACCGCCTTGCTGCGGGAGCGGAAGATGCAAGAGAGTCTGGTTCATGCGCAGAAAATGGCCGCTCTCGGGGGATTGGTGGCGGGGGTGGCCCACGAGATCAATACCCCGGTGGGCGTGACCCTTTCGGCGGCCACCCATCTGGAGAACGAAACCCGAAAAACCGCGCAATCCTATCGCTCGGAAGAGTTGAGCGAGGATGAGTTGACCGAATATTTCACCGGAGCCCTGGAAGCGACCCGTCTGATCACCTTCAACAGTCAGCGGGCCAGCGAGTTGATTCACGGGTTCAAGCAGGTGGCGGTGGATCAGACCGGCGGAGAACGACGACTCTTCGCGTTGGCGGGTTATATCGACGAGGTGTTGCTTTCGATGCGTCCCCGGCTGAAGAAAACCGCCGTGACCGTGCAGGGGGAGTGTCCGCCTGAGTTGACTCTGGACAGTCAGCCGGGGGCTTTTTCCCAGATTCTGACCAATCTGATCGACAATGCCTTGCTGCACGCCTTCGAACCGGGGCAAAAGGGGCATATCGCCATCATCGTGCATGCCGCACCGGGGGAGTGGGTCGAAATTCTGTTCCGCGATGATGGCAAGGGGATTCCGCCCGAGTTGCACAGCCGGATCTTCGAGCCCTTCTTCACCACGCGCCGGGGCAGTGGCGGGAGCGGTCTGGGATTGCACATCGTCTACAACATCGTGCATCAGACGCTGATGGGAACCCTTCTGCTGGAGAGCGTTCCCGGACAGGGCACGACCTTTACCATGCGCCTGCCGCGCGTGTTGGGATCACGGGGAGCCGCATCATGAGCGACGTGAAAAAACCTCTCAGACTCAAGCCTTCCGCGCCCTTGCCGGTGTCGCGTCCGAATCGTCAGCCGGATTGGCGGATTCTGGTGGTCGATGACGACGAGGAGGTCCATGCCGTCACCCGCATGATTCTCGGCAAGGTGCGCTACAAAGGCCGGGGCATCGAGATTCTCGACGCCTATTCCGCCAGCGAGGCCCGCGCTCTGCTGGAGCATGAGAAACAACTCGCGATCATTCTGCTCGACGTGGTGATGGAGTCCGATGACGCCGGGTTGCAACTGGTGCGGATGATCCGCGAAGAGCTGAAAAATCTGGCGGTCCGGATCATCCTGCGGACCGGTCAGCCGGGTCAGGCTCCGGAGGAACGGGTCATCATCGACTACGACATCAACGACTACAAATCCAAAAGCGAACTCACCGCCCAGAAGCTCTTCACCACCGTGATTGCCGCGTTGCGCTCCTGGGAGTCGATCGTTTCGCTGGAGCGGACCCGGATCGGATTGGAAAAAATTCTCGACAGCACCGGCTCGTTGTTTCAGGTGCATTCGTTGCAGCAGTTTTCGTCCGGGGTGTTGGGTCAGTTGGCGGTTTTTCTGGATTGCAAACCCAGTGGCATCATGTGCGTGCAGTTGGATGGCCGGGGTCCGGGGGGTACGGTTCTGCCCTGCGATTTGCGGATTCTTGCCTCCACCGGGGCCTTCGGCGACTGCATGAACTGTACCCTGGAGCGTGAAGCCTGTACACATCTGGATATGGTGGCTCTGGTCAGGAAAGCCATGGAGGAGCGATGCAATCAGTATACGGAGGGCTATACGGTTCTGTTTTTTGATGCGGATGGCATCCTGGGCACGGCGGTGCTCATGCACGCCGAAGGGAGTGACGCCGATGCGCAGGATCGCAAGCTGTTGGAACTGTTCGCGGCCAAAATCTCTCTGGCGTTGGCCAATACGGTCCACTATCAGAAAATGATCACCGCCGAGGCGGCGGCCAATACGGATTATCTCACCGGGCTCAACAACCGTCGGCAATTTTTGCGGGTCGGGGTGTCGTTGGTGGCCAGTGCCTATCGTTCCGGATCGCCTTTGGCGTTGGCGATGCTCGATATCGATCATTTCAAGCGCATCAACGACACCTGGGGCCATGATGCCGGAGATGAGGTGTTGAAGAGTGTGGCGGAGAAGCTTCAGACCCGTTTCCGGAAAAGCGATATCGTGGCCCGGATTGGCGGCGAGGAGTTTTGCGTGATCGCCACCAATCTCACCCGCGAGGCCGCCTTGGAGCTGTTCGAGGATTTTTGTGTCTCGTTGGCCTCCCAGAGCATTTCGCTGGGCGAGGAGTCGGTGCGCGTCACCATCAGCATCGGGGTGACGACCGAGGTTTCCGACAATATCGACGCGATGATTTCGCAAGCCGACGCGCTGCTTTATCGCGCCAAACAGGAAGGGCGCAACCGGGTCGTGATCCAGTGAAAAAAAAGAGGGGGTCTGGGGGATTCATCCCCCAGGGTGTTGATTTTGCATTTGATTCTTAAAAATTTTATTTTTGAAAGTCCCGTGGGCTTCGCCCCCGGACCCCACCAGGGGCCAATGGCCCCTGGACCCCGATGGTGTCGTCCCCTTCAGGCCGGAGAGCCGATCCGGGTGATGACCTGGGGATCCTCCGGGGTGGTCGGACGCACCTCGATCACCTGGGCGGCCTCTCCCACGGTTTTGAAGTACTCTTCCGCCGCCTGTCTGGCCTGCTCCTGAGTCGGATAGCGACCGATCCAGATCAATTGCCAATTGCGCCCGTTTCCATCTTTGGTTTCGCACAGATAGAGATCGTATCCACGGGATGAGAGTTCGATCAGTTTTTTTTCGGTCTCCGTCGGATTCTGGAACGCGGCCACCTGGACCGCATAGCCCTCCTCCGCTCTGGAGGTCGGCGGCGCGTTGTCGGGCTCCCGGCTTGCGGGTGGCGGGTTGAAAGGCATGGCGGCGTCCGAAACGGTCGAGACGCCCTTGCGGCTCACCGGCGTGATGAAGGCGGGACGCCCTTCCTGCTCGGTGAATTGTTTGAGCACGGCCCGCGCCTGCCGTTCGTTCTCCAGGCGGCCAATCGATACCTGATACCAGAGCCGATCGGAGGCATCCCGAAGCTCCTGCAAATAGAAGTCGTAGCCCTTGTCCTGCAATTGACCGATCAGCCTGATCGCCGAGGCCTCGTCGCGGAACGCCCCGATCTGAATGGTGTATTGCAACAGATCGGGCGTTGGTTTGCTGGCGGCGGGACGGGTTTCGTCATCGGTCATGAGGTGGATGAACTCTTGCAAAGGAATGCGCTCCAACTCCTGGAGATCCAGGGTATCCCGGGCACTGTCCGACTCCTCTGTCGGATTGGCCGGGGGCGCGGGATTCTGTTCCGAGGAGTCCCGGACCGTTTTCGCCAGGGCGTCGAAGGCATGGGTGAGCGCGCTCCGGGAGGGTTTGGGAGGGGATTGGAGCGTGGCCGCCAGCGCGGTGCGGGCCTCCCGGGCGGTTTCCGGAGGAGCGGGCAGGGAGGTGGCCGGAATCGGCGTGCCAGGGCTCGCGGGCGTCGTCGGTGCGGGGGTCATCCGGGTTGTCTCCGACTCCGATTGGAACAACGCATCGATCAATCCGTCGATAGCCTCGTTCTGAGCCGAGGTCGGCGGGGCGTCAGGCGTGGTGGTGGGTCGGGATTGGGAGGTCGTTTTCCGGGGAAGCCCTGGGCCGGTTTTGCGTTCCGGCGCGGACGGGAGCACGGCGGGAGTCTGCGGCGTGACGGGAACGGCGGAACCGGAAAGAGATGCGGAAGCCGAAGCGTCGGCCTTGACCGACGGGGCTTCGGAGAGTGCCGGGAGCGGCGCGAGAGGGCTTTCCGCCGGCACCAGAGTCTCCTTGAGCAGCCCCATGGCTCCGAGCAGCCGGAACGATTCCATCAGGAACAGGAACTCCTCTTCGATCAACAGCCGTCCGGCGGCCTGGAGTTCATGTTCGGAGTTGAGCAGATCGAGCAGGGTTTCGCTGCCGAGGCGGTGTTGTTCCTGATGATCCCGGTTGACCGCGCGGGTGGTCGCGAGATGTTTTTCCAGGCTCTGCAGGCGGGCGCGGGCTCCCAGCAGCGCGTTCCAGGCCCGGTTGACCTTCTCTTCGATCTGGAGACGGACCTCTTCCATCTTGTCCCGGAAACGGGCCGATTTGAAGGTGCTTTCCTTGAATTTGGCGGTATCCGCCCCTCCCCGGAACAGGTTGTACTTGAAACGCAACATCGCCGAAGCGTCCTGGGAGTAGCTGCGGGTTCCTCCCGAGTTGGCACTGTCGGAGAGGGCCATGTCGAGGCTGATCTTGGGCCACAGCGAGGCGGCGGAGGCTTTGCTTTCGGCGCGGGTGGCATCCAGATCGGCCTTGGCCGCCAGCAGGGCCGGATGCCGGTTCATGGCGATTTCCAGGGCTTCGCCCCGCGTGGTGGGGAGCCGTTTTTTGTCGATCAGCGGCGGCGCGAGCAGGCCGGGCGGCGGAAATCCGACCAGCGTGGCGAATCG
>JADGBU010000116.1 GCA_015231295.1 Magnetococcales bacterium
CCAGATGCCCGGCGTGAAGCGCAGCCGCAACCGCTCGATCAGCGTCCGGCGGTAGAGCTGCATGCAGACCATGTGCAGCAGATTCTGTCGGGTCAGACGCTGTTTCAGCCACTCCCGACCGCTCATGGTGGCGTCGGGAAGCCCCTCCGGATAGAGGGGATGATCGGCTTGTTCCCCCTGGAAATGATAGGTGGCATTGCCCAGGATCAGCTCCGCGCCGCAGGCCACAGCCCGGGCGGTGAGACGACTGTAGTAGCCGGGCGCGACATAATCGTCCGAGTCGCAAAAGGCGACGTATGCGCCGCGCGCCTGATCGAGTCCGGTGTTGCGCGCGCCGGAAAGCCCCTGATTCCGCTGGTGGATCACCCGGAATCCGGGGTGTTCCCGGCAAAAGGCGTCGAGCATGCGGGGGCTGTCGTCGGTGGAGCCGTCATCGACGAGCAGAATCTCGGTCGTGGCCTCATCCTCCCCAAGCAGCGACTCCAGACAGGGCCCCAGAAAGGCCGCCGTGTTGTAGACCGGAACGATGATGGTCAGAAGACAGGAGGGCGGCGCGTTCATGGTGGCTCAGGCGTGAGGCCGCGTGGCCACCAGCCATCCCCGGTCGCCGTCCTGATGGCGCAGTTGGGTCGCGAAACCCGCCTCGTGCAGATGGGCGCGCAGCCCCTCCAGAGTGTGTTGCGGCGACAGATCCGCATGATACAGCACCAGCATGCTCCCCACCTGCCGCAACAGCGCGACCGGCGCGCTCATCAGAATGGGAAACTCCGCGCCTTCGCAGTTCATCTTGATGAAATCCAGCGAGTTCACGCCCCGTTCGGCGAGATAGTCGGCCAGAGAGAGGGTCGGGGTCTCCTCCCAGACCGGGGAGAGCTCGGCCATGATCGAATGGCCCCAGTTGCCGTCGTCGTGATAGAGACGCATCACCCCGCGCCGGTCGGCGAGGGCCAATCGTTCGGCGTGGATGTTCTCCATCCGGTTGAGGGCGATGTTGACCCGCAGATAATCGAACGTCTCCTGACACGCCTCGACCGCGTAGACCCGTCCCGCCGGAACCCGACGGGCCGCCTCCAGGGCGAAGCCGCCGATGTGGGCTCCGATGTCGAGAATCACATGATGGGGTTCGGGGCGATACTCCGGCATGCCGGAGAAAAAAATATCGTGATCGAAGCTGTGTCCGATCACTTTTTCATCGCTGGTGCCGCTGCGACAGGCCACCTGAAAGCCTCCCGCCTCGCGGATCACCAGATGATAAAACAACTCACCGGGCCGAAAGGCGCGTCGGGCATTTTTCAGGCTCAGACGCCACACGCGCCACTGCGCCCGCAGTTGACGCACACCGAAGGGAAGATGCGAATAGTCTTTCATGGCGGCTGCGGGTGTGGGGCAAGGTAACGTTAAAGGAAGTTCAAGGGGTCATTCCATACACTGCCGGAGAAGGGGGCGTCAAGCTCTTTTCTCGTTCCGGAGCCGGGGGGCGGAGCCGGTGAAGGGAGCCAGAATTCGCGTGATCGCGACCAGGGCCTGATCGATGGTGATCTCCCCCAGGCCGATCGCCTCGTTGCAGGGGCGGCCACGCGGATCGAGGGTGAGAAAATGACAGGCCGGATGCTGCAGCGGACCGGTCAGCTCCGGCGGGGAGATGCAGTGATAAAACAGCACCATGGGGGTATCCAGGGCACTCATCATGTGGGTGAGTCCGGTATCCACCCCGAGATAGAGATCCAGATGGGGCATCACCGCGCCGCTCTGACGCAAGGTCAGCACTCCGGCCAGATTCATCGCCCGGTCGCCGAGGGCGTCGGTGAGCGGTGCGGTGCGGTGCCGGTCGTCGGGACCGCCGAAAATGACGAAACGGGCCTGGGGCCACTGGTCGAGAATCCGTTGGCACAAGCCGATGAAGTGGGCCATGGGCCAATCCCGATAGGGCTTGGTGGGAAAGCTGCACGGCTGGATGCCGATCAGCGGAGAGGCGTCGAGGAAGGCTCCGAGCCGGGCGGCACTGTGCGCCCGTTCCGCGGGGGTGGTGACAAAGGCGATGCGCTCACTCCGGGTGGTGACGCCAAGAGCCTCCGGCAGTCGGGAGAGTTGATGAATGGCATGTTCGCTTTGATAGGCCGGAGGCTCCACCAGGGTGGTCAGGCGTTGGTTGATCGCCGGATCCGGCTGGCGGAAGGCGACGCAGCGTCGCGCCACTCTCAGCCCCAGGGAGAGCAGAGGCCGATCGTAACCGTAGACGATCGCCCAGTCGTAGGGCTTTGTGCCCAGTCGGCCCCGGAGCCAGGCAGTTGCCGGGGTGACGCCGCCCACCCGACGGATGAAGGGCAAGCCCTCGAACACCGCGCACCGTTTGGGATGGCCCAGAATGTCGATGACGGCACCGGGATCGTGGGCGGCCAGGGCGCGCATCGCCGGGGTGGCGAACAGGGAGTCGCCGATGCGCGATACGTGAATGAACAGATAGGCCGTTTCGCTCATTCGGGGGGGATCGGGGTGGGGATGCGGGTGAATTCGTAGAGATAGTCGTGAAAATGGCTCTCCAGGGGGATGAAACGGCGGGTAAGCTGCTTGAGGCGCATGCGCCAGGGGGCGATCGGGCGGATCAGATGATAGGCCCGCAAGGCGACCCCTCCCCGGCGACCCAGTTCATAGGCCATGCTCGGCGTGACCCAGGAGATGTGATCCAGATTGACCACCATCACCCCTTCCCGCACCAGTTGCCGGACGAATTTGCGACTGAACGGATTGGGGGTCGCCATGAGAATGCTGCCATCCGGGGTCAGATGTCGTCCGGCGAAGGCCAGCAGCGCGGCGGGGCGTTCCACATGTTCCACCACGTCGCCGATGAAGACCAGTTCGAACCGTTCGCCCAGATCCTGATCCGAGGTGGCATCGGCGCACCGGACGTGAAATCCCCGGGATTGGAGTTCGTTCACCAGGGGTTCGAGAATGTCGATGCCCAGACAATAGGCGGCACTGCGGGCGATCTTTCCATGACGCCAGCTTTCGAGATCGAAGGTGTTGGCACTGTGGGAAACCACCCCGATATCGAGTACCCGTTTGCCGGCGGCCCGTTGACAGACATAGTGCAACAGATCCCCCCCGTCGGTGTGCAGACGGCGCAGCGTTGGCAACAATCTCCGCAGGGTCTGTTTGGCCTGGGGATCGTTGGGGTCTGGCGTGTGGGCGGACCAGTCGAAGAAGGTATCCCGATTCACCGTGGTCAAGATGGTCTCCCCGTGGACGAAATGGGTCGGTGCCGAACTCCCCGCGTCCCGATGGAGGGGCAGAGGATCGACCGCTTCATCATGGCGGCGATCGCGCTTTTTTTCAAGAGATGCGATCGGTTCCGCGTTTTCCGGTTGTCGGCCCCTTTGGAGAGGGGGCCGGTCGCGGCGGCCACCCCTTGACTTTCGACGCGGAATCGTTGACACCCTCCATATCGGCGTGCCGGAGGTCGCACGCCGGGAAACGATCGGACTGCACCCTGGATTGATACATGAAACGAACCATGACGGAATGGATCACCGAAGCGCGTCAGGAGATGACCCGTTTCGGGACGAAGATGGCCACGGTTCCCTATGAGGCCAAGGGCATCTTGTTTTCGGAGATGTTCTTTTTTTATCTGGGTGCCCGTTCGGTGGCCCCCCGGCGGATTCTGGAGTCGGGCCGGGCCCGGGGACAGAGCACGTTGATTTTGTCGTTGTGTTTTCCGGAGTTGCCGGTCATCAGTATCGAACACGATCCCGACTCCCCGGATGTGCCGGTGGCCGCCCAACGGCTCGCGGAACGGAACAACGTCGAGTTGTTGTTCGGCGACGCCCGCGTCTTGCTGCCCGACATGGCCCGCGAGGGGGATGTGGTGTTGATCGATGGCCCCAAGGGGTTCGCGGGGTTGCGGCTGGCCTTTCGTCTGCTGGCCTCGGGCAAGGTGGCGATGGTGTTCATCCACGATGTGGGGGTGGGCTCGCCGGAGCGGGCCTGGCTGGAACGGATCGCCCCGGAAGCCCTCTACAGCGATCATCCCGAATTCGCCAAAGTCTGTCATCATCTCGATGGCGCGGCGGGCATCGAACTGCCGGAAGCCAACCGGTTCGAGCAGGTCTATCCCCGTCCCGGCTATGGGTATACGTTGGCCTGTCTGCCGGGAGGAGGCCGGAACGGGTGGACGAGACGGCTTTCCACCGCTCTCTGGAGCGTGATCCATCGACTGTTTCTGGACCGGCGCGCCTGAAAAGCGACCCCTCCGGGCGCGCCGATCCGATTCCGGCGTGACGCATCCGGGGAGGGAGCCTCTTTTCCCGTCACCTCCCGAGGGCGGGCGTGGCCGTCGGCTCCTCTTCGGTGGCGGGGGGCGTCTCTTCTTCCTGAAAATGCAGCGCGTGCAGCCGGGCATATTCGCCATTGAGGGCCAGCAGCGTCTCGTGGTTGCCCTCTTCCACGATTCGGGCATCCTTGAGCACCACGATCCGGTCCGCGTTGCGGATCGTGGAGAGGCGATGGGCGATGATCAATGTGGTGCGACCGGCCATGAGCCGTTCCAGAGCCTCTTGAACCGCCCGTTCGCTTTCGGTGTCCAGGGAGCTGGTGGCTTCGTCGAGAATCAGGATCGGGGCGTTCTTGAGCAGCGAACGGGCAATGGAGAGCCGTTGTCGCTGTCCGCCCGAAAGCCGCACCCCCCGATCTCCGATCGGCGTGTCGAAGCCCTGCGGCAGTTGACGGATGAACTCCAGGGCGTTGGCCGCTTCGGCCACGGCTTCGAGGCGTTCTTGGGTATATTCGCTCCGGCCATAGGTGATGTTGTTCTTCACCGTGTCGTTGAACAGAATCACCTCCTGGGTCACGACCGAAATCTGATCGCGCAGCGAGGCGAGCGTCGCCGAACGGATATCCCGCCCATCCAGGGTGATGGCCCCTTCGGTGACTTCGAAGAAGCGTGGCAGCAGATTGGCCAGCGTGCTCTTGCCGCTGCCGCTGCGACCCACCAGGGCGATCTGCTCTCCGGCGCGCCCCCGGAGGGTGATCCGTTCGAGGACGTTGGGCAGACCGTCTCCGTAGGAGAAGGAGACCTCGTTGAACGCCAGTTCCCGTTGCAGTCCGGGCAGGGGCACGCTCTCCGGGGTGTCGAGGATGGCGGGTTGACGATCCAGGGTGGTGAACACCCGATCCACGGCCGCCAATCCCCGTTGCAGGGCGTTGTTGAGATTGGTCAAGGCCTTGATCGGATCGTAGGCCATCATCATGGCGGTGAGAAACGAAAAGAAATTGCCGGTGGTGGTCTTGCCCTCGATCACCGAACCGCCGCCGTAGAGGATCACGCCGCAGATGACGAAGCCGGAGATCATTTCGATCGAGGGCTTGGAAAGGGAGTTGATCACCAGAATGTCCAGATGATTCCGCAAGACCCGTTTGGTCAGCAGTCGGAACTGGGCCCGTTCGTGGCTCTCCATGCAGAACGATTTGACGATGCGTATTCCCGAAAAGGTCTCCTCCAGATGGCTGACGATCAGTTCGAGCAGTTCCTGGGCGCGGTGGGATTTGGAGCGTATTTTTTTTCCCAGACGATAGATCAGCATCGCCGAAAGGGGAAACCCCAACAGAGCCACCAGAGCCAGCACCGGATCGCGATAGAACAAGACCCCCACCAGCACGATGAGGGTCATGCCTTCGCGGATCATGCCGACCATGACGCTGGCGGTGGAATCCTTGATGATGATCGGATCGTTGCTGATGCGGGAAATGAAGCTGCCCGCGCTCGACGAGAGAAAATAGGCCATCTCGAAGCGCAGGCAGTGGTTGTAGAGATCGCATTGGAGTTTGCGGGCGATTCTCATGCCCACCGCGCCCATGATGTAGGCATTGGTGAACGAGGCCGCGCCCCGTACCAGAAAGACCACCAGCACCAGCAACGGCAATGAGAGGAACATCTCCCGGTTCTGTTCGATGAAGATTTTGTCGAGGATCGGCTGCACCATATAGGCGATGGCTCCCTCGGAGGCGGACAGGACCAGCATGCTGATCACAGCCGGAATCATCGCCCATCGGTGAGGCCAGATCAGTCCGGCCCAGCGACGCAACAGAACACGATTGCGGCTCATGGCGGGCGAGGTGAGCAGAGGCAACGGCAAAGGCATGCGCGGTTTCCGATCCATGGGTTCGAGAAGAGTTGCCGGATGATACGCAATCCGGCTCATGATTTCAAAGGTCACTCGGGGATTGCAGGAGGATCGACATGAGACAGAAACAGATCACCTTCACCATCCGTACCCGTGGACAGGGACTCCATGAGTTCACTCACGAGGTTGCCCGCTGGTTGCAGAGCGAATCGGTTTCCATGGGAGTGGTGACGCTGTTTTGTCGCCACACCTCCGCCGGACTCACCATCCAGGAAAATGCCGATCCGGATGTGTTGCATGATCTGGCGGTCTTTTTCAAGAGTCTGGTGCCCGAAGGGAGTGTCGGCTTCCGTCATGCCGACGAAGGCCCGGATGATATGCCGGCCCACATCCGGGCCACTCTTTCCGGGGTTTCGCTGTCGATTCCGGTTGCTCAGGGCAAGATGGTCCTGGGTACCTGGCAGGGGATTTTTCTCTTCGAGCATCGGCAGATGCCTCATCAGAGGCAGGTGGTGGGCTGTTTTGTGGGGGAGTGATGCGTCAGGCATTCTCCTTGCGCACGGAGATCAGGTTCCGCTCGGGCTCCACAGGGGCAATCCGGTCACATCGTCCCATCCCCGCTGCAAAGGCTCTCCGTCGAACGCCTGGATGATCACCTCGGCGGCGAAAATCTCCGTGCCCGAAGCCAGATGTCCCCCAAACGCGTGACCGGCATGGTCGGCCAGCGTGACGTGAACGTGTACAAAGGGTTGACCCTCTTTCAGGGAGACATTGCCCGTCAGTTGGGTAATCTCCAGCGGCTGGTCGAACTCCAGAAAGTCATAGCTCTTGCGCTCCTGATCATAAAAACCCAAGCGGGCCCGTTTCACCGCGCCCAACCCTTCGATGCGACCGAGCCGGATTCCCTGTTCCCGGCAGATTTGGTTCAGGCTCTCCAACAGATCGCTCCCGTGGGGGAGTCGGCCCATCCAGCAGGCTCCCGGTATGATTTGTTTCATGGCTTTCCCTTTGATGATGCGTGCGATTGTTCGACGGGACCGGAGTGAGACTAACATGACGTTGACAGCTTGTGCAAGAATGGTTATATTGAAATCATTCCATTTTTTATTGTCAAAGGATTGCGTGACGCGGGAGGCCTTTCCATGGCGGAAACCTTGGGATCGAGCGATTCGATCTATCATCGTCTTTTCGCCCATCCGGAAATGGTGGCCGATCTGCTCGATCATTTTCTGGAGCCCGACGCCCTCGCGGAGTTGGAGTTGTCGGGGATGCGTCGTCACAACAGCAAGTTCACCGCCAGGAGAGGGGGCGAGCGACGCCGCGCCGATCTGGTGTGGGAGATTCCGTTGCGCGGGGGTGGCAGTCTGTTCGTCTTGTTGATTCTGGAGTTTCAATCACTGATCGACGAGTGGATGGCTCTGCGACTCGATGTCTATACCGGTTTGCTGTATCAGCAGTTGGTGGATGAGCGGGGTTTGAAAGCCGAGCAGGGATTGCCACCGGTTCTGCCCATCGTGCTCTACAACGGTTCTTCCCGCTGGAATGCGGCCAGCACGCTGCGGGATTTGATTCGTCTGCCGGACTCTTCTCCGTTGTGGAAATATCAGCCGGAGATGCGATATTATATCATCGACGAAGGGCGCGTTTCGGAAGAACGGTTGATGCATGTGCCCTCTTTGGTGGCGATTCTGTTTCGCATGGAGCATCCCGGCGATCCGAATGCCATGATGCGGGCCGCCCAGGATGTGTCCACCTGGTTCCGGACGCACCCGGATGGTCCGCCGGTCAAACGGCTGTTCCGTGAGTTGTTGATGACAGGGCTGGCGCGGCTCAAGCTGCCCGATCCTCTCCCTCCCATTCCAGAAGATCTTCAGGAGATGGTGAACATGTTGGCAACACACTTCGAGCAATGGTCAAACGAACTGGAACGGAAAGGCCACCAGAAAGGCCGTCAGGAAGCCAACGTGGAAATCTTGCTTCAGCTTCTGCAAGAACGTTTCGGTGTTCTGCCGGACTCCGTGCGTCAACAGGTGAACGCGGCGGGTCTGGAGGATTTGACGGCCTGGCTCGGTCGCCTTTTCAAGGCGGATTCCTTGCAGTCGATTTTCAAATAATCATCATGGCTTTCCCCCTCATCTCCGGATGAAAATCGTCGAAGCTTCCATGATGTCATGAGGTTGTGTCGTGCGGAGGGGCGCGGCTTCGGTGGTCGGTTTCCGGCCGGAGCGGGGGCTTTGATCGCAGTGCAACATTTTTTTCAATGATACCCCTGTTAGCAGGGATCTCGTGGTTGACGGATCCGTGAACGGTTTGTTATTCTGACAAACGGATTTTTGTGAATGCCAATGGATTGCGTTTGGTTGCGAAACCAAGGTCTCGATACTCGAAGGAAACACTATGGCCAATTACGGTCTGCCCGCGAAACAGGGGCTCTACGATCCCGCGTTCGAACATGACGCCTGTGGCGTCGGCTTCGTCGCCCGGATCAATGGCAAAAAGACGCACGACGTGGTGCGCATGGGACTCAATGTCCTGGTCAACCTGACCCATCGGGGCGCAGCGGGAGCCGATCCGCTCACCGGGGACGGGGCCGGGATCATGATCCAGATTCCGGACGCCTTCTTGCGCGCCCAGGCGACCAAGCTTTCCATTGTCCTGCCCCCGGAAGGGGAGTACGGCGTGGGCATGATCTTTCTGCCCAAGGACAAGGATCTCATGGCCTCCTGTATGCGACTCCTGGAGCAGATGACCGCCGAAGAGGGACAACTGTTCCTGGGATGGCGCAACGTTCCGGTCAGCCGTCAGGCGCGGGTCGGCTATACCGCCAAAGGGGCGGAACCGGTGATCCGACAGGCCTTCATCGGTGCCCGCAACCGGCCCGAAAACGCCGATCCCATGTGGTTCGAGCGCAAACTCTACATCATTCGCCGCCGGGTGGAAAACGCCGTCATGGGCTATGGCCAGGAAGAGGTCAAAGCCTTCTATATCAGCAGCTTTTCCTCCAGAACTCTGGTCTACAAGGGCATGTTCCTGGCAGAACAGGTCCGCTCCTACTATACCGATCTGTCGGATGCGTCGCTGGTTTCGGCCTTCGCCATGGTCCATCAGCGGTACTCCACCAACACCTTCCCCACCTGGGGTCTGGCCCATCCGTTCCGCATGATCTGTCACAACGGGGAGATCAATACCCTGCGGGGCAACATCAACTGGATGCGCGCGCGGGAAGCGGCTCTGGCCTCGGATCTGTTCGGCGAGGATATCAAGAAACTGTTTCCGCTGGTTCCCGAAGGACTTTCCGACTCGGCCAGCTTCGATCGCGCCCTGGAATTTCTGGTGATCAGCGGACGCTCGCTGCCCCACGCCATGATGATGATGATCCCCGAAGCGTGGGAGAATCATCGCCATATGGATGACGATCGCAAGGCCTTCTATCAATATCACGGGGCCTTGATGGAACCCTGGGATGGACCCGCCGCCGTGGCCTTCACCGATGGCCGTTACATCGGTGCCACCCTGGATCGCAATGGCCTGCGTCCCGCCCGCTATCAGATCACCAAGAATGGTCTGTGCGTCATGGCCTCCGAAGCCGGAACCATCACCTTTCCTCCCGAAGAGGAGGTCAAGCTGGGACGCCTGCAGCCGGGCCGGATGTTCGTCATCGATCTGGAAGAAGGACGCATCATCGACGATACCGAGATCAAGGAAAGCATGGTCTCCCGTCAGCCCTATCGCCAGTGGATTCAGGACAACCTCACCCCGTTGGCCAAACTGCCGGCGGGTGGCCAGGAGGCGGTCGAAGCCGAATCCCTGCGCATCCGTCAGCGGATTTTCGGCTATACCGAAGAGGATCTCTCCGTGATTCTCGCCCCCATGGGGGGCGAAGGCCAGGAGCCGATCGGCTCCATGGGCAACGATGCGGCTCTGGCGGTGTTGTCCGATCGTCCGGTGCTGTTGTACAACTATTTCAAGCAACTGTTCGCCCAAGTGACCAATCCGGCCACCGATCCGATCCGGGAAGAGCTGGTCATGAGTCTGTTCACTTTTCTCGGGCCCACGGGCAATCTCCTGGAAGAGACCCCGGAACATATGGCCCGCATCTGGCTCGAACAGCCGATCTTGAGCAACGCGGAACTCGAAAGCCTGCGCGCCGTGGAGCGGGAAGGGCTCAAGGCGCGGACCCTCTCCACGCTGTTTTCGGTGGAAGAGGGAGAGGATGGCATGAAGAGTGCTCTCTCCCGCCTGTTCGAGCAGGTTTCGGCGGCGGTGGATGACGGCGCGGGCCTGATCATCCTGAGCGATCGGGGCGTGGGACCGCAGTGGGCACCGATTCCGGCGTTGCTGGCGGTGGCCAGCGTGCATCATCCCCTGATCCGCTCCGGCACCCGTGGCGCGGCCAGCATCGTCATCGAAACCGGCGAGGCCCGGGAAGTGACCCATTTCGCCCTGCTGGTGGGATATGGCGCGGGAGCGGTCAACCCCTATCTGGCCTTCGAGTCCCTGGAAGATCTGGCGGCCCGTGGCCTGCTGGAAGCCCCCAAGGGGGTGGCCGGTGTCCGGGCCAATTATGTCAAGGCCCTGGGCAAGGGGATGCTCAAGATTTTCTCCAAGATGGGCATTTCCACCCTGCGGAGCTACTGCGGCGCGCAGATTTTCGAGGCCATCGGTCTCAACCGGCGGTTTCTCGAACGCTATTTCACCGGCACCTTCTCCCGTCTCGACGGGGTGGGGCTGGCCGATATCGCGCGGGAGACTCTGGCCCGGCACAAGCGCGCCTATCTCGGCGGCACGGTGCTGCTCGACAGCCTGGAAGTGGGCGGGGAGTATAAATTCCGTCACGACGGCGAGCGGCATATGTGGACCCCGGAGACCATCTCCAAATTGCAGCAGTCCACCCGCAACGACGATTACACGCTTTACAAGGAGTTCGCCTCTCTCATCAACGAACAGGACAAGAACTACTGCACGTTGCGCGGCCTCTTTGCCCTGAAGGAGGCGGATGAACCCCTCGCCCTGAGCGAGGTC
>JADGBU010000117.1 GCA_015231295.1 Magnetococcales bacterium
GCAAACCGCAACCATATCGGGGATGTCATGGAAGTCACTGTCGAGGAAACCGGCACCTTGGATCGCACTGTCACGGTGCGCGTGGAGGCCGACACGGTCAATCAATTGTTGGATCTGGAACTCCATCGTCTCTCCGGAAGCGTCAAGCTGCCGGGCTTCCGTCCGGGCAAGACGCCCAAGAAACATCTGGAGACACGTTTCAAAGATCATCTCGCCGAGGTGCTGACCGAACGGCTGATGCAGGAAGGTCTTGGCAAAGCCCTCAGAGACCATAACCTGCGTCCGGCCAGCGATCCGGAACTGGGCAACGTTTCACCGGTGATCCGCAATCAGGAATTCACCTTCACGGCCAAGGTGCAGATCATGCCCACGGTCCAGGCCGAAGGCTACAAGGGCATGGCCCTGACCCGCTCCAACGCCGAAGTGACCGATGCCGATCTGCAAGCCGCGCTGGATCAGGCCCGCGAACGCCACGCCCGCTTCGAGGCCGAACCGGGCCGTCAGGCGGCCAACGGCGATCAACTGGTGTTCAACTTCAAGGGCTTCGTCGATGGCGAAGCCTTCCAGGGGGGCGAGGCCGAAGGCTATGTGCTGGAGTTGGGCAGCGGTCGCTTCATTCCCGGCTTCGAGGATCAACTGCTCGGCATCGCCGCCGGCGAAGAACGCGAAGTGAACGTCACCTTCCCGGAAGCCTATTCCGCCAACCATCTGGCGGGCAAGGCGGCCCTGTTCCGCTGCTCAGCCTCGGAAGTGCGCGCCCGGGTGCTGCCGGAAATCGATGACGAACTGGCCCGCGCCGAAGGCATCCAGGAAGGCGGCGTGGAAGCCCTCAAGGTCGCGATTCTCAAACAGCTCGCCGTCAAGGCCGCCAAGGCCACGGAAAAACGACTGCAAACCCAAATCCATGACGGATTGGTGGCGGCCAACCCCTTCGAACTGCCCGGCAAACTGGTGGAACGGGAAGTGCAAGCCATGGTGGAACAGTTCAAGGAAGAGTCCCGCTCCCGTGGCATGGATCCTGCCAAGCACGGCATCAACGACGAAATGCTGGCGGGTGGCTTCCGGGAAACCGCCGAAAAACGGGTCCGTCTGGGACTGCTCCTGGGCGCGATCGCCAAACAGGAGAACATGCAGGTCGATGACGCCCGGGTCGATGCCCGTCTCGAAGCCCTCGCCGACGCCTATGGCGCGCAGGCCCGGGATTTCAAACAGTGGGCCCGCGCCGAAGAGAGCCGGATGGATGGCATCCGGGGCGGCGTGCTCGAAGAGATGGTCAACGAGTGGATCCTGGAAAATGGAACCATCACCGAAGAGACCCTCTCCCTGAACGAACTGCTGCTCGAAAGCTGATCGCGACCCTACAGTGCCTGCGGAGCGATCCCGATCCTCGGGATCGCTCCTGCGACAATCATTTCTTGCCGATCTTCAAGGTATTGCCATGAATCTGGTTCCCATGGTGGTCGAAACCACCAATCGCGGCGAACGGGCTTACGACATCTATTCCCGACTGCTCAAGGAGCGGGTGGTGTTCATGGTCGGGCCGGTCAACGACCACTCGGCCAATCTGGTCATCGCCCAACTGCTCTTTCTGGAGTCGGAAAATCCGGAGAAGGATATCCATCTCTACATCAACAGTCCGGGAGGCGTGGTGACGGCAGGCATGGCGATCTACGACACCATGCAGTTCATCCGTCCGGATGTGAGCACCTTGTGCATCGGACAGGCGGCGAGCATGGGCGCGGTGCTGCTGGCCGCCGGCGCGAAAGGCAAACGGCTGCTGCTGCCCAACTCCCGCGTGATGATCCATCAGCCCTCGGGCGGCGCGCAGGGTCAGGCGGAAGATATCCAGATCCAGGCCAAAGAGATTCTGCGGATCCGGGATCGACTCAATCAGATTCTCTCCCACCATACGGGACAACCGGTGCGCCGCATCGTCCGCGACATGGATCGGGACAACTTCATGGAAGCGGAAGAGGCCTGCGCCTATGGTCTGGCGGATCGGGTGATCGACAAACGCACCCTCCCGGCGGAAGAGGAAACCTCCTGACGCCCCACGCCGCGCCACCCCCCCTCCTCCACCGGCGGGATGCTTCACCTTCAGGACGGTCAACGGTCAGCATTTGCAAGGAACGAGTCACATCCATGGCCAAAAAAATTTCGGATTCAGCCACCCTGTTACATTGCAACTTTTGCGGCAAGACTCAACACGAGGTGCGCAAGCTCATTGCGGGACCGTCGGTCTTCATCTGCAACGAGTGCGTCGAGCTGTGCCGCGATATCATCAAGGAAGAGAAACCCGAAGGCGGCCCGATCCGCAAACGACCCGGCATTCCGGTTCCCCAGGAGATCAAGACCATCCTCGATGAGTATGTGATCGGTCAGGACAAGGCGAAACGAATCCTCTCCGTGGCGGTCTACAACCACTACAAACGGCTGGAAAACAAAGGCGCCACGGCCCACGAGGAGGTGGAGATCGCCAAAAGCAATCTGCTGCTGATCGGCCCGACCGGCTGCGGCAAGACGCTGCTGGCACAAACCCTGGCGCGCATTCTCGACGTTCCCTTCACCATCACCGACGCCACCACCCTCACCGAAGCCGGCTATGTGGGCGAGGATGTGGAAAACATCATTCTGCGCCTGCTCCAGGCCGCCGACAACGATGTGGAAAAGGCACAACGGGGCATCGTCTTCATCGACGAAATCGACAAAATCTCCCGCAAGTCGGAAAATCCCTCCATCACCCGCGATGTCTCGGGCGAAGGGGTGCAACAGGCCTTGCTGAAAATCATCGAAGGGACCATCGCCAACGTGCCGCCCCAGGGGGGACGGAAACATCCGCAACAAGAGTATCTCCAGGTGGATACCACCAATATTCTGGTGATCTGCGGCGGCGCCTTCAACGGTCTGGAAAAGGTGATCGAACGCCGCTCCAACAAGCATCACGGCATCGGCTTCGGGGCCGAGGTCAAGAGCGGCAGCTCCGACGGCAAGGTGAATGAACTGCTCGCCATGCTGGAACCGGAAGATCTGTTGCAATTCGGCCTGATCCCGGAGTTCGTCGGACGCCTGCCGGTGGTCGCCACCCTGGAAGAGCTGGATCAGGATGCCCTGGTCAAAATTCTGCAAGAACCCCGCAACGCCCTGCTCAAGCAGTACGCGAAACTGCTTTCCATGGAGGGGGTCCGCCTGACCTTCACCGATGAGGCGGTGCGCGCCGTGGCCCGCAAGGCGATCAAGCGCAAAACCGGTGCCCGTGGTCTGCGGGCCATCCTGGAATCGGTATTGTTGGGCATCATGTTCGACATCCCTTCGATGAACGATGTCACCGAAGTGGTGATCAATCAGGAGTGCATCGAAAACGACGCGGAACCGCTGCTCATCCACGAGGACGCCCCCCTGGCGGCCCAGGCCTGAACGCAGATCCTTTTTTCTCTTGAATCCGGAGAGTCTTAAGCCCCATGCCCAGTCCCAAGGATCCATTCGCCCTGCAATTGGTGCGCATTCCCGCGCTTCCCTTGAGAGACATCGTGGTTTTTCCACACATGATCGTGCCCCTGTTCGTCGGACGGGAACGGTCGATCCGCGCCCTGGACGCGGTGACAGGACGGGAAGAGAGTCGTCAGATTCTGCTGGTGGCCCAGAAGGTGGCCACCAACGACAGTCCGGAACAAGAAGAGATCTACGCCATCGGCGTGGTGGGCACCATACTTCAGGTGCTCAAGCTGCCGGACGGCACGGTCAAGGTGCTGGTGGAAGGCGGACGCCGGATGCAGATCCGACGCTATTTCCAGAAAGATCCCTATTATCTGGTGGAAGGCCGCTATATCGAGGATGAACCCTCGGATCCCACCGAATGCCAGGCGATGATGCGCTCGGTGATCGAACAGTTCGACAACTATGCCAAGCTCAACAAAAAGATCGCTCCGGAAGTGCTGCAAACACTGCAATCGGCCCACGATCCGGCGCGACTGGCGGATATCGCCGCCACGCACGTCTCCCTCAAGGTGACGGAAAAACAGGAACTTTTGGAATTGACCACCGTCAGCGCGCGGCTGGAACGGCTGCTGCTGGTGCTGGAACAGGAGATCGATGTTCTCCAGGTGGAAAAACGGGTGCGTGGTCGTGTCAAACGACAGATGGAAAAGAGTCACCGGGATTACTACCTGAACGAACAGATGAAAGCCATCCAGAAGGAGCTGGGGGACAAGGACGAAGACAAGGACGAAATCAACGAACTGGCGGAAAAGATCGCCTCGGTGGGCATGAGCGAAGAGGCGCGCAAAAAGGCCGAATCGGAGCTGAAAAAACTCAAGCAGATGGCCCCCATGTCCGCCGAAGCCACGGTGGTGCGCAACTACGTCGATTGGCTGGTGAATCTGCCCTGGAGCAAAGGGAGCGAACTCAAACACGATCTGACCCGGGCCGAAGAGATTCTGGAAGAGGATCACTGGGGTCTGGAAAAGGTCAAGGAGCGGATCCTCGAACAGCTCGCCGTGCAGTTGAAGGTGGAAAAGATCAAGGGGCCGATTCTCTGTCTGGTGGGACCGCCGGGCGTGGGCAAGACCTCGCTGGCCAAATCGATCGCCCGCGCGTCGGGTCGGGAGTATGTGCGCATTTCGCTGGGCGGCATCCGCGACGAGGCGGAAATCCGGGGCCATCGACGCACCTATATCGGTTCGCTGCCGGGCAAGATCATCCAGTCGATGAAAAAGGCCGGATCCAACAATCCGCTCTTTCTGCTGGACGAAATCGACAAGGTGGGCTCGGATTTCCGGGGCGATCCCTCTTCGGCGTTGCTGGAAGTGCTCGATCCGGAACAAAACGCCGCCTTCAACGATCACTATCTGGAGGTGGATTACGATCTGTCCAAGGTGATGTTCATCACGACGGCCAACAGTCTGAACATCCCCCGTCCCCTGCTCGACCGCATGGAGATCATCCGGCTGGCGGGATACACGGAACAGGAAAAAATGCGGATCGCCACCAAATACCTGATCCCCAAAGAGATGGAAGCCCATGGCCTGAAAGAGGGTGAATTCACCCTGTCATCCGGAGCCCTGCTGGACATCATCCGCTATTACACCCGTGAATCCGGGGTGCGCAATCTGGATCGGGAGCTGGCGGGATTGTGTCGCAAATCGGCGCGGGCGATTCTCTCCGATCCGAAACATGAACGCATCTCCATCGGCTCGAAGAGTCTGGCCAAATATCTGGGGGTGCGTCGCTATCGTTTCGGCTTGGCGGAAGAAGAGGATCTGGTGGGTGTGGCCACCGGATTGGCCTGGACCGAAGTGGGTGGCGAACTGCTCACCATCGAAAGCATCCACATCGACGGCAAAGGCAAGTTGACCACGACCGGAAAACTCGGAGACGTGATGCAGGAATCGGCTCAGGCCGCCCTCACCTATACCCGTTCCCGCTCCCGGGAGTGGGGCATGGAGTCCGAAGAGTTCTTCCAGAAACGGGATATTCACATTCACGTTCCGGAAGGGGCCACCCCCAAGGATGGTCCTTCGGCGGGCATCGCGATGTGCACCTCGCTGGTGAGTGCCCTGTATGGCATTCCGGTGCGCAAGGATGTGGCCATGACCGGTGAAATCACCTTGCGGGGTCGGGTGTTGATCATCGGCGGATTGAAGGAAAAACTGCTCGCGGCCCATCGCGCCGGAGTCAAACACATCATCATCCCGGAAGAGAACGTGAAGGATCTCAAAGAGATCTCCCTGAGCATCCTCAAGGATCTGGAGATTCATCCCGTGACCCACATGGATCAGGTGCTGGCTTTGGCGTTGCGGGGCGAAATGAAGCGGGTGCTCAAACCCGGTGAAACCGCTCCTCCCCTCCCTCTGGAAGAGTCGGAGCCCGCCTTGTTGATTCCGGCCAAAGGAGAAATCGAGGACTCTCCGCCATCGATCACCCACTGACATCGACACGTTCAGGGGTCCAGGGGGATTATCCCCCTGGTGGGATCCAAGGGCAAAGCCCTTGGTGGGATCCAAGGGCAAAGCCCTTGGAATCGGGATCCAGGGGACAAAGCCCTCATAAAACCGACCCGCTCCACCCCAAAATTTCCATCGCTCCACCGGGTACGCTTCAGAATGCGGAAATTCGCTTGACACCGGGAATTCGCAACGTATAGTAGCCAAAAGTTTCGACCCCAAGGCGCGTTAAATCACACCGCCCGAAGGGTTGTCGGGAACGTCTTGCAAGGGGAGAACTTCCATTGAACAAATCTGAACTCGTCGATTCCGTCGCTGCGGAAGCCAAATTGACCAAAGCGCAGGCTGGCGAAGCCATCGATGCCACGATCAACGCCATTCAAAATGCCCTGAAGGCTGGCCAACAGGTCAATCTGGTCGGTTTTGGATCCTTCATGGTGACGGAACGGGCTGCCCGTACCGGACGCAATCCCCGCACGGGTGAAGAGATCAACATTCCGGCGGCGCAATTGCCGAAGTTCAAACCCGGCAAAGGCCTGAAAGATGCGGTGACGGTGGTTGCTCCGGCTCCGGCCCCGGCTCCGGTCGCAGCGGCCAAACCCGCCGCGGTCCGAAAACCCGCCGCCCCGGCGACTCCGGCCCCCACTCCGGCTCCGGCAGCCGCTGCCCCCGCCGACGCCAAAAAAGTGATCAAAAAGAAAAAGTGACCCGTACCAACACGCTTTGGTCGTCTCCTGCCGTCAGACCAAAGCGTGTTGCCCGGGCGGATAGCTCAGCCGGGAGAGCATCGGCCTTACAAGCCGAGGGTCACGGGTTCGAACCCTGTTCCGCCCACCAAATCAAGTTCCAAGGAAGTCCAATACAGTCCAGAAAGCCCGTAAAATCAACGTTTACGGGCTTTTTTATTGTCCAAGGAAGTCCAAGGAAGTGCGTTGACAGCCAAGAAATTCGGGGGCATTTTTGGGGGCACCTGACCTGACCCCCGAATGAGATACCCCCAGATGCCCCTTACCGATGCCGCGATCAAGCAAGCCAAAAGACAAACCATTCCGGATGGTTGATGCCGATGTCTTTATCTGGAAGTTGCCCCCGGCGGGGGCAAACGGCGCCCTGGGATCTATCCCACCGTTCCCCTCAAGAAAGCCCGTGAAAAGTGCGGCGACCCGCACGCATGCCGGGTGGTATGAGAGGGAAACGATCACGTATCGCCCACGATTCCGATTGTCTCTTTAACTTTTCCCCCGAAGGGCATCGTGTTCCATCTCTTGCCCTTTTCTGATGATTTGGTTAGCATAACTCTTTCATCATGATCAGAATAATTTTTTGTACCATTTGTCACCAGTTACTACATATAAACTTTATGTGGTGATAAAGGTTGCAACTTCCTCATGAATATGGGATTTGAGCGCGATGTTGAATGGTCGTAGAGTGAAATGTAGCCATTTGTCCAGTGCCGGACGGATCTGTTCCCCCTTTGACAGGAGACTCTGTATATGTCCAGGTTGATCGCTTATGACTCCTATTCCATGCCGTTGAATCCAAACAATCTGGTGATTAATCTGGCATCGATCGATCAGTATGGATTTGATACTGATTGGGAAACCTATTTTAGTTTTAATGCGATGGATGTGTTTGGCAATCTCATCACCTTCAGAGTTACCGGAAATTATTATCAGGATTCAGTTTCTCAGATTCAGATCTACAAGAACAATGCGATTTATCTGGCTATCGACGAGATCACCCAAAGTCAGATGGACTATGCCAGGAATATTGATGAAGTAGTCAATTACACATCAGAAATGCTGGGTGAGTTCTATGGTGGAGCAGACAGTTTTATCGGGTCGAATGGTAATGATATCTTTCAGGGCTATGGCGGGGACGACATCCTGACAGGCGGTGGGGGCAGTGATCAACTCAATGGCGGATCAGGCAACAATACCGTCGATGGAGGAGATGGCAACGATACGCTGGTTCTGGCTGGGGACGTAACGCAATATCGGTTTTCCGAGTCAGGTGGCAACGTGCAGGTAATCTATACCGGGTCTGATCGCACCGAGGTAAATACCATCCGTAATATCGAGCGCGTGGTATTCAACAGGGGAGGCAGCGTGTATTCTCTCCAGGATCTGCTGGCTCCGGAGGTCACGGTTCAACTCTACGGTCCCGCGACAGTCTCCGAGGGGGCAGGCAGTATCATCTATACGGTGCGGCTCTCCGATTCGGTTGGCACACCGGTGACGGTGTATTATGCCACGGCCAATGGAACGGCATTGTCCTTCTCGGATTACACGGCGACAAGCGGCACCTTGATCATTCCTGCCGGATCAACCAGTGTCAGTTTCCGTGTGTCAGTCCTGGACAACACCGTCAGCGAATCGAACGAGACCTTTTCCGTGGTCATCTCCGACCCGGGCAGTGGGGTTGCGTTGGGTGCGGTGCGTTCCGTGATCACCACTGTGACCGACAACGATGTCCCGACATCCGGAGGTTCGACCCTTGAGAGTTCCACCAGTCGCGTCCTTCCCGTCGGGGTCGCCAACTTAATGTTGACCGGCAGCAGTGCCATTCAGGGTACAGGTAATATCCTGAATAATACCCTGACCGGAAATGTCGCAGCCAATACCCTGAGAGGCGAAGGCGGGGCTGATACCCTGTATGGCAGAGGGGGGGACGATCTGCTGTATGGCGGATCGGAAGATGATGTGTTGGATGGTGGCATTGGCGCGGATCGGATGATCGGCGGAACCGGGAATGATCTCTATATAATCGACGATATGAACGACGATATTTCAGAAGATTTGAATGCCGGTACAGATCTTGTACAAAGTTCCATTACCTGGACCCTGGGTAGAAATCAGGAAAGTTTGAATCTTATTGGTACATCCTCACTGAATGGCACCGGGAACACCCTGTCAAATATTATACATGGCAACATGGCCAACAATATTCTGAGAGGTGATTCCGGCAATGATACTCTGTATGGCGGTTCCGGAAACGATACTCTGTATGGCGGTTCCGGAAACGATAAAATGATTGGTGGCTCCGGCAATGATAAAATAATTGGCGAAAGTGGCCAGGATCGGCTGAGTGGTGGAACTGGCGTCGATCTGTTCAAATTCACCCAGCGATCTGACGGCAATGACACCATCACCGACTTTAGTTCAACACAGGGAGACAAACTCGTTTTCGTCAGTCGGAATTTCGGCAATATCGCTACGGGGACGTTGGGATCCACCCGTTTCCGTGCCAGCAGCACCGGCACCGCCAATTCCACCAGTCAACGTTTCCTGTTCAATACCGGCACAGGAGTCCTCAAGTATGACTCTGACGGCAGTGGATCCGCAGCCGCTGTGACCATGGCAACCTTAAATGTTCGTACTTTGTCGGCCAGTCAGATTCTGATTGCCGCCAGTTGATGCGATTGTCCCTCCCCAAAAAACATCCACCCCAATTTGGGCCCCATTGTCAGGGTGTTCGATGGGGCCGTTGGATTCCTCTGGACACTGAGACAAATTTCTACGAAAATCAGAGACAAGATTGAGTGATCGGATGTCGTCATAGGCCATAGTTTGAATCGGGAAAGAGTCGTTTATGGCTGAAATCATTCATCCGCATGACCGATTCCTAAAGGCTCTGCTCTCCAATCCAGCAACGGCGGGAACTCTGCTGCGGGAACGGTTGCCAAGGGAAGTGGTGGAGGTGCTGTCCAGTGATCCGCCAGAGTTGGTGGAGGGTTCATTCGTCGATGAGGAGTTGTGTGCTCACCTGACGGACCGGCTCTACCGGGTCAAAACGGTCACTGGCCGGGCGGTGCTACTGTACGTGCTGATTGAGCACAAAAGTTCTCCCGACGCGCACATCGGCTGGCAACTGCTGAAATACATGGTCGAGGCGTTGAAGCAATGGGAACGCGAAAATCCAGAGTGGGTACGCCTTCCGGCCATCATCCCCTTCGTGTTTTATCATGGCGCAACCGTATGGCGGATTCCGAATGAATTTTTGGCTCTGGTGGATGCCGAAGAAGGTTGGCATCCGTATTTATTGAACTTCCGGTTCACGGTTCTGGATCTGGGCCAGATTGATGACCGACACTTGTCCCGTCAACCCAGCCTACGAGCATGGTTATTGGCAGCAAAATACGCGACTCGTGATGGTCAGCAGATTCAGGTGAAAGAGTTGCTGGTCGAGGCACTGGTTGAAATTCCGGCGGAGGATTTCCGGTTTCTCATGCGCTATGTGGTCGAGACCTACCGCAGCTACGACGAACCGACAGTGCGTGAGATCATTCGCAGGGTACGTCCCGAGGAGGAAGAAAAGATGATGTCCATATTCGCACAGGATATGATTACAAAAGGACGTCAGGAAGGACGTCAGGAAGGACGTCAGGAAGAGGCCGCATACATGCTGCTCAAACAAATGCGCCGCAAGTTCGGTCAGACACCGGACTGGGTGACTGAGAAAATAAAAGCGGCGAGCCTGGAACTGATCGAGACATGGAGCGATAATTTCGTATTCGCGAATTCCGTGGATGAGGTGTTCTCGTCTTGATCTCTGGTCCATGGATCCTGACCCCTGGACCAGGGAATGCCGGATATACCGGATGATTCATCGTCATCGAATGCAGCCCGAAAACTGGCCCACAGGCGTGCCCTGTGTCAGAACGGAGAATTTGGTTCGAAACCGTATCACTTGCCCCACCAAGCATGATTCCAAGAAGTTCGATCAAGCAAAAAAATACGTTATTTTAAACCATTATGGAATTTTTTATTCGTATCCGCCAGCCATCAACGCACCGGGGCCGATGGTGGGGCAGGGAGGCGCATTTCCTGGGCGGGAGGAACCGGATAGACCGGGACGGACGGTGGAAAAAAACGGTTGATCGTTGCGACCCCACCAAGAATGATGATGCCTGTGGCGATCACCCACTTGATGGTTTCCACCTTGGCAGCTTCAATTTTCGCTTCCAGCTTGAGTTCAATCTCTCGGATATCCCCCTTCGTCGCCAACTCCTGAAGCCGGGACTCTTCCACCTTCTGCAGCACCCCGGAAAGGGCTTTGGCCTGAGCAGGGGGAACCCCGGCGTTTTCCCAACTCCTTCACAAAGGCCAGCGTATCAAACGGAACGGTGGTGGCGTGGCTCATGGCT
>JADGBU010000118.1:0-1443 GCA_015231295.1 Magnetococcales bacterium
CGCGCCATAATCCTTGGCGGTCTGTTGGGTGGCGTCGTAGAGATAATCGAACGGGTAGCCTTTCTTCTTGGCGCGGGCCTGCATGCTGGCGAAGCTGTCTTCGGGATAGTTGGTGGGATCGTTGCTGCTGATACCCACAAAGCTCACCTTGCGCGCGGCCAACTCCCGACCGAGGGAGATCAGACGATCCTCGATGGCCTGCACATAGGGGCAGTGGTTGCAGATGAACATCACCACCAGCACAGGACTCTCCTGATACTGCTCCAGGGTATGCGTTTTGCCATCCACGCCGGGCAGGGCGAAATCCGGAGCCGAAGCTCCCAGTTCACCGGGGGGTGAGTGCAACAGAACCATAAATAATCTCCCTGATCAGCAACGGTTTATGAAACGGACTTGCCAGCGGAACCGTGACATGCAAGTTTCATGCACGATCTTCCGGAAACGCCAACACAGCCTCGATCCGCTCCGCCCCCAGGGCGAGCATCACCAGCCGGTCCACGCCCAGGGCCGCGCCCGCCGTGCGCGGAAATCCGGCCCGCAAGGCGGCCAGAAACCGCTCATCCAGCGGAAGGGACGGCAAACCCGCCGCGATCCGTTTCCGGTTGGCCTCGGCCAATCGCGCTTCCTGCTCATCGCCATCGGTGAGCTCCTGATAGCCGTTGACCAGCTCCACCCCCCGCGCATAACACTCGAAGCGGAGTGCCGTGGCCGGCGGCGTGGGATCGACGCAGGCCATGGCGGCCCGTTCGGCGGGAAAGCGGGTCAGAAACACCAATCCCCCGAGTGCCCGGAATCCCGGCTCCACCCGATCGTTCAGCAGCAGATCCAGCAGACCCATGCGATCGACCCCGGCGGGCGGCGGCACCGAAAGGGCACGCATCAGCGCGTCCGTGTCGGACGCGAACGGATCGACCCCGGCGAACGCCTGGAAGGCCTCGGCGAAGGTATATTCCCGCACCGTCATCTCCCCCAGCACCGACTGAATCAATGCGGCGGTCTCTTCCATCAACGCCCGCCAGCTCCATTCGGGCCGATACCACTCCAGCATGGTGAACTCGGGATTGTGCCACGGACCCGACTCCCCGGCGCGAAAGGCCTTGGCGATTTGATAGATGGCTCCGGAACCGGCGGCCACCAGGCGTTTCATGGCGGTTTCCGGGGAGGTGGAGAGATACCCCCCCTCGCATCCCATGGGCTGGATCGAATCGTCGGGCACGGCGGCGCGACTCCGCAACGGGGTTTCGACCTCCAGCACCCCCCGTTCGTCGAAAAAGGCCCGCAGGCGTCGCAGCGTTCCGGCGCGCGCGGCCAATCCCGCCGGACTGGCCGCAGGCCGCCAGAACTCCGGACTACTCTTTGGCACGTTCCACATATTGTCCGTTGCGGGTATCCACGCGGATTTTCTCCCCTTCGTTGATGAACAGGGGAACCTTGACCTCGGCG
>JADGBU010000118.1:1886-11046 GCA_015231295.1 Magnetococcales bacterium
CTTGACGCAGTTGGTTATGATTGAGCATGTCACTCATTTTGAATACAATTTCCTCGACGGTTGGTTCATGAAAGGTCCACGATGACACCCTTTTTCCAGTATACCGCCAATGACGCCCAAGATCACCCCGTCGTGAACTCCCTGAACGATCGTTTGCGCCATTTATCCCCGGAAGCCCGGGAAGCAGCGCGTCAATTTCCCCTGCGGATCCCTCCTGCCCTGGCGATGCGCATCCCCTGGGAGGTCGATGGCCCCTTGACGCGACAGTTTCTCCCCGCCCCCGAAGAGCTGAACCACGCCCCTGGCGACGCCATCGATCCGTTGCGGGAGCGGCAGGCCCAGGGTCTGCCCGGCATGCTGATCAAATATACGGGCCGGGCATTGCTCAAGGTCACGACCGAGTGTGCGGTGCATTGTCGTTTCTGTTTCCGGCGTCATCTGCGGGAGGAGCCTCTACCGCGCCGTCTCCGCGACTGGGAACCGGCACTGGCCGCCATCGCCCGCGACCACACCCTGAAAGAGGTGATCTACTCCGGCGGGGATCCGCTGACGCTCTCCGACCGGCGGTTGGCGCGGCTCACGGCCCGTCTGGCCGCCATCCCCCATCTGACCCGCCTGAGAATCCATACCCGCATGCCGGTCGTCACCCCGGAGCGGGTCCAAGACTCCCTGCTCGACTGGATGAAGGCCACCCGTCTCACCCCGTTGCTGGTGGTGCATGTCAACCATGCCGACGAGTTGCACCCGAGCGCACGGGCCGCTCTGGAAAAATTGGTGGAGGGGGGGATTCCGGTGTTGAGTCAGTCGGTGCTGCTCAAAGGGATCAACGATAACCTGGAGGCACTGACCCGGCTCTATGAAACCTTGATCGATGCGCGAGTTATTCCTTATTATCTTCACATGCTGGATCCGGTGGCCGGAGCGGGTCACTTTCAGGTATCCGACGCCCACGCACTCCGGTTGATGGCCGGATTGCAGGAGCGTCTGCCGGGATACGGGGTGCCCCGTCTGGTACGGGAGGAGCCCGGCGCGCGCAGCAAAACGGGGTTGCCGTCGAAACCGTGAAAGGCGGGAGTCTGCCAATATGGAGGCAGGCTCAACCCTCTGCCGTGGTTCGCCTGGGCCGGGCCCGTTGTCGGGCGCGCAGACGGCGAATTTTGTTGCGCATCTCCAGCAGCATTTGGATGGTGCGTTCCAACTCCCGTTCCATGGCTCCCAACTGCGCCACCACTCCTCCGGCGACTGCGGCGGTGCGACTCTCCTCATCTTCGGTCGGCATCTCCTCCCGGTGCGTCATCTCACCGACGCCGGTTTCCAGCCACACCGGATTCACCTGACACACCATGGCGATGGCCACGGTCTTGCGGGAACTGCGAAATTGACCCGATTCCAGCTTATGAATCGCCGCCTGCGTGATCCCCACCTTTTCGGCCAGGGATTGCTGGGTCAAATTGGCGTGCAGACGCGCGGTGCGAAAACGATAGGCAAAATTCGACTTCTCTGGATCGTCGGGAGTGCTCATGGATTTCCTGAAACCTAAGGGTGAAAGAAATTCTGACTGTGATAACACAAACAACTTGCTGAATCAATGATAATGCGATACCTTGGTATGAAGTAATAAGATGATGACAATGACCACAAAACTTAGAAATATAAAAAAAAATGATGCAAAAACCCACAAGCAACGTCTGCGTCAGACTCCGATCGATCCGCAAGGAGTTGGATCTCACCCAGCAGGGTCTGTCCGACCGGATCGGCGTCAGCAGGGCCTATATCGCCGACGTCGAAGCGGGGCGGAAAGAACCCTCCCGGAATTTCATCGTCAAGCTGACCGAAAGCATACAAATTTCCGGGGATTGGCTGTTGTCGGGAACCGGCGAAATGTTTCGGGAAGGCGCACGCGGTTCGGTTCGGGATCGACTGGTCCGCATGCTGGCCCTCACGGAACGGGATGTGGATGGCTGGCTGAGCTCCCTGAACCTCGACCCCAAAAACAGCGGAACCCTCGATCAGGAAAGCGGTTTCTGGAACGATGCCCTGCTGACCCGCATTCAACGTCAGGAGGGAATCCGGCCCGAATGGCTGCTGAATGGCGAAGGCACCCCCTTTCCGGGAGGGCATCACCGCAGCGATTACGAGGCGGTCTCCCGACTCGAACTGGTCCTGGCCGGGGACGGAGGATGGCATGTCTATCTGGTGACGGACCGCGCTCAATTCTGCGTGGTGCTGGTCGCCCCCGCCTGGTCGGAACCCGAACAGGCCTTCTCCTACGAATATACCATCATGGAAGTGATCGGCGGCGCGGTGGGACGGCGCACTCTGGCGGCGGTGCGTTCTCTGCTGGGACGCTACGCCGTTTATGTGGTGGTGGTTTCCGGAGAGGCGTTGCGACGTCTGGTAAGCGGAACGATGGGCATCCGGGAGTTCATGGGACGTGGCCGGATCCCCGGCGTGCTGGCTGGCGCGATCAAGATCGATCTGGCCTCCCAGGTGGATGAGTACATCCCCGAACCGGTGGTCCGCATCGACGCCGCCGAACTGGAACGGGCCTGTGGTCTGGCCGCCCAGGATCCCCGTTCCGCCCGTCTGCTGTTCTGGCTTTCCGACTGGCTTCCCAGAGCCACCCCCGAAGAGCGCATCTATCTCGAAGGTCTGTTGAAGAGAAACTTTCCCGATTTCCTGGAGCCCGCCTGGCTGGCGGAATCGGACTGCTGAACCCGGAAAGAGTAAAGACGAACGTCCCAAGGGCTTCGCCCCTGGAGCCGACCAGGGGCCAATGGCCCCTGGACCCCGATCGTCTGACCGGTCAGGGTTCCGGGTCGGATCGCTTCGGTGGAATCATCTCCTGATCGTCCTCGAACAAAATTCGATGGGCCGGACCTTCCAGATCATCGAATTGCCCCTTTCGGATCGACCAGATCAACATGCCCAACCCCACCAGACTGAGCAATACCGCCAACGGCACCAACAGATAGACCGTGTTCATGAGCCGTCCCTCTCCTTGTCGCGCCGATCCGGTTCCGGATGACGCAAACGCAGGGCATTCCCCACCACCACCAGACTGGAAATCGGCATCGAAATCGCCGCGACAATCGGCGAAACCAGTCCGGACATGGCCAGGGGAATGGCCAGCAGATTGTAAATCAATGAAAATCCATAATTCTGACGAATGATCCGCAACGTGCGCCGCGCCAACGCGAACACTCTGGATACCGCCTCCAGATCCCGATTCAACAGGATCACATCCGCCGAGGCCACCGCCAGATCCGTGGCGTTGGCCACCACCAGAGCCACATCCGACCGGGCCAATGCCGGCGCATCGTTGACCCCATCGCCCACCATGGCCGTCACCGCGCCTGCGCGTTGCATCTCTCCGATGATCCGCTCCTTGCCTTCGGGCAGCAGATCGCTTTCGGTGGACTCCACGCCGGTCAGCCGTCCCACCTGCTCCACCACCGCCCGCCGATCCCCGGAAAGGATCATCACCGGCAATCCCATCTCCCGCAAGGTCGCCACCACCTCGCGAGCGCGCGGCTTCAGGGCATCCCCCAGACCGATCCAGCCCATCAACACGCCGTCCCGACTGCAGGCACTCCAGGTGACGGCGTGATCCAGATCCCCCGGAGGAGAGATGCCCGCCTCGTTTTCCCGACCTTCCAGCACAAACCCGATCCGACCCACCCGCACCCGTTGCGCTTCGACCCACGCCTCCATGCCCAATCCCGGCACGTTGCGCGCCTCCCGCGCCTCCAGCGGAACACCCCACCCCCGGGCCCGATACTCCCGCACGATCGCCCGCCCCACCGGATGCTCCGAATGCTGCTCCACCGCCGCCGCCCAGGTCAGCAACGTCCGCTCGCTCACCCCTTCCACCGACACCATCCGCTCCACTCGGGGCATACCCAGCGTCAACACGCCGGTCTTGTCCATCACCACGCGGGTGACGCGCTCCAGCCGTTCGACCGTCTCCCCGCTCTTGAGCAGAATACCCATCCGGGCCGCCGCCCCCATCGCCACCAGCATCGCCGCAGGCGCGCCCAACCCCAACGCGCACGGACAGGTGATGATCAAGACCGCCACACTGTTTTCCAACGCCCGCGACGGATCCCGCCACAACCAATAGCCCAGCGTGATCGCCGCCAGAATCAACACTATCCCCACGAAACGCGCCGCCACCCGGTCCGCCACCCCCTGAATCGGGGGTCGCTCCGCCTGAGCCGTCTCCACCAGCCGCAGAATGCGCGCCAGTGCCGTCTCCTCTCCCACCCGCTCGACGATCAGGACCACCGAGCCTTCGAGATTCATCGTGCCGCCCACCAGCATTTCGCCGGGACCACGGGTCACGGGCAAGCCCTCGCCGGTGAGCATCGACTCATCCACGCTGGTCACGCCCGACTCGATGATCCCATCGATCGGGATGCGCTCTCCCGGCTTCACCAGCACCCGTTCTCCCACCCGGACCTCCCGAACCGGCACGCTCACCGGCTCATCGGAGCGCAACACCACCGCATGCCGGGGCTCCAGATTGAGCAGACGCTCCATGGATCCCGCCGCCTTGCCCCGGGCGATCGATTCCAGAAACCGTCCGGTCAACAAAAAAAAGAGAAACATCGTCACCGAATCGAAATAAACTTCGCCACTTTCTCGCACCGTGACGATCACACTATATCCATAAGTGACCCACGCCCCGAGAGCGATCGGCAGATCCATGGTCAGACGACCCACGCGCAACCCGTTCCAGGCTCCGCGCACGAACAGACTGCCGCTGTAAAGGAGTACCGGAGTGGCCAGCACCAGAGCGACCCAATGAAAAAAATTCTTGGCATCGGCATCCATGCCCTGGAAATATCCCGCGTAGAGCGCGATGGCGATGAACATCACATTGGCCGCCCCGAATCCGGCCACGCCCAGACGAGAAAGCAGCTCCCGATCCCGACGGGCGCGGGCGTGCTCTCCCAGGGAGGGATCATAGGGCTCGGCCCGATAGCCGATGCGACGCACCGTGCCGATGATCTCCGAAAGGCGCAATTGTTGCGGATTCCATCGCACCCGCGCCCGATGCGTGGCAAAATTGATCCAGACCTCGGAAACGCCCGGCAGACGTCGCAACATCTGCTCGTTCAACCAGACACAGGCCGCACAATGGATGCCATCCAGCAGCAGACAGACCTCCTTGTCTTCTCCGATATCGTTGACCAGCCGGGACAGATACTCCGGATCGTCGAACGGTTCCAGGGCCAGACGATCGTTTTCCACGGGACGCCCCCCCAGGCCCTGATCCCGCAGTTGGTAGTAGTCACCGAGTCCCATGCCCTGGATCATGCGCCACGCCCCCAGGCAACCGGTACAGCAGAAGGCCCGCTCCTCATCCAGAATGCGAATGTCGGATGGAATGTCCAGGCCACAGTGATAACAGATCATCTCGGACCGCGCCTCGTTCGGGTGGTGACAATGAATAAACCAAGATGGCGTTCGATCGATTCAGGGGCGTTGCCCCTGGATCCCCTCCAGAGGGATGATCCCCCTGGAGCCGTCAAAATTGCAATGCTCAGGAGTTCCACCGATGCCCTCATCCCTCGTTGAGCCATGGCTCACCTTTTTGGCCGCTCTGCTCGGCAGCGGCCATTGTATCGGCATGTGCGGCGGTCTGGCCGCCTCGACCCAACTGGGTGCGCGGATCGCCTCGGAACTGCCTTTCTGGCATTGGGAACGGATCCGGTTGCCCTTGCTTTATACTCTGGGAAGAGTCGGGACATACATGGTTCTTGGAGCCGTCAGCGGTTGGCTTGGTTCCATGGCTTTGTTTCTCGCCCGACCGACGGCCATCAATGGTCTGCCGCATCTGGCCGTGGGGGTGGTGATGATCCTGATGGGACTCGATACGATCGGATTGTTCTCTCTGGCGCGTGGCACCCCGGAAGGAAACGATCGCCTGACCCGCTGGTCCCAGAGCATCACCGCCTCCCGTCCCGCCCTGCGACCGTTGGGCATGGGCATCCTGACCGGATTGCTGCCCTGTTCGATGCACTGGGCCTTTCAGGCCAAAGCGTTCGCCACCGGTTCGGCCATCGATGGCGTGGTGCTTCTGTTGGCCTTCGGACTCGGGACGGTGCCCGCCATGTGGGGCTTCGCGCTGATCTCCTCCTGGCTCGACCGCCGCGCCAGAAAACGGATTCTGCAACTGGCAGGAGTCATCATCGTCCTCATGGGAGCCATGAGTCTGAAGCGCGGCCTGATGATGCTCTTGGCGTGACCACCGAATGAGAAAACCAGAAACTCTGGAAAAAAAACGATCGGAAAAGATGCAGGATCAAAAATAAAGATGGCCCGTGGAGATCTCCACAGGCCATCCGCACAACCAGACAGATCAGACCGGGAGATCAGCGACCTTTCCAGCCCGCCTGAGCGGAACATTTTTCATCTTCTTTCTTGTGGGTCTTTTCCCACTGGGTCACGGATTGATTGGTACTTTCCGGCATCAGATCAACCATGCATGTGCAATAGCTCTCGACAACCTTGGGAGTTTGTCCCTCTCCGGCATTATCCTTGATGCACTGCAGCACCCAGGCTTTGTCGTCGGCTTCCGTCGCCGAAGCCGTGCCCGCCATCATTCCGGATACCAACAACGCACCCGCCACCAAAGCAACCGACCATCCCTTACGCATCATCCAGACTCCTTCAACCGACGTTGTTAAGGGTGAATATCGCTCCATTCCGCGCATTGACCGCAGGATAACGATGTCAAACCATACCCAAAAGCCGACGGCATCTCAAGCCTGTTTGCTGTATGTTTGCAATTTACCCGCGCAAGGGAGACAAGTCCCATGGACTTCGCCCCTGGACCCCACCAGGGGCCAAGGGCCCCTGGACCCCGTTGGGTTTAGCCGACCCCGCCCCCGAGCGCCTTGTAGAACTGAATCTGATTGACCAGTACCCGCGCCCGTGCGGCCCGCACCTGCTGCTCCACCGTATGCAACTCCTGCTGCGCCTCCAGCAACGCCTGCCGCCCATCCAATCCCACCCGATAACGCTGCTCGATCAAGGAGAGGCGACTCTTTTGGGCATCGCGATTGGCGATCAACGCCTGAAGCCGCTCTTCCAGCACGCCACGCGAGGTCAAGGCATCGGCCACTTCGCGGAACGCCTGTTGCACCACCTTCTCGTATTCGGCGAGCAGAGCCGCGCGCTCCGACTCGGCGGCGGCCAACTCGTTCTTGCGCCGGGAGAGGTCGAAAATCGGCAGATCGATCCTCGGCACGAAACTCCAGGCCGCCGACCCCGCCCCGAACAGTCCGCTCAGGGCCGCGCTGGCACTGCCCGCCGAAGTCGTCCGCAGAATGCGCGGCCAGAAGGCCGACCGCGCCACATCGATGTTGGCGTTGGCCGCCAACAGCCGCTGCTCGGCGGCCCGCACATCGGGTCGTTGCGTCAACACCCGATCCGGCAACTCCAGCCGCATCCGCGCCGCAAGATCCAACTGCGCCAACGCCGGCCACGCTCCGGAAACGTCCGGTTCCGTACCGGTCAGAAGCTGCAAGGCGTTGCGTGCCAACGCCGCCTGACGCCGCGTCTCGGCCAGATCGGCCCGCATTCCTTCCAGCACCATCGCGGCCTTCAATCCGGTCTGGGCCTGGGCCACCCCCGCCCCGACCCGCTGACCGACCAACGCCCGCGCCTGCTGTTGCGTCTCCAGGGCGGTGCGGGCCAGTTGGCTCCGCTCCTCCATTTCGCGCCACAGCACGAAGGTTTCGGCCACCTGGGCGATCAACACCACCCGCGCCGCATGGGTCGCCTCGCCGCTGGCCAGATAACCCGCCCGCGCCCCCTCTTCCAGATTCGCCAACCGCCCCCGCAGATCGATCTCGAAGGCGGGCAGAGACAATCCCGCATCCTCCCGATGGGAGATCGTCGCCTGACCTCTCGAAGAGAGATCCCCCGGCGTGCGCGCGGCCAGATGTCCCGCCTCGACCTGCAAGGTGGGAACTCTCGCGGCACCCGCCACGCCCAACAAGGCCGCCGCCTTTTCCATACGGGCGGTCGCGGCCCGCAGATCCCGACTCGTTTCCAGCGCGGCTTCGATCAGCGTCCGCAGTTGCGGATCGGCATAAAGCTCCCGCCAGGGCATCGGACGGAATCCGGCCTCGGCATCCGGCGTCATCCGGACCATCTCCTCTCCCGGCCACTGCGCGGGAATGCCGGGATCGGGTTGAATCGCGGACCCGTTCCAGGAGCAACCCGCCAGCCAGGGAAGCACCATCATCCAGCTCAGACGACGATCAATCATGACGACTCTCCTCGCGGGTGGCTTCGATGGTCTCCGGGAGCGCGGGCGGTTCCGGAAACAGACGACGGATGACCACGAACAGCACCGGAATGAAAAACAGACCCAACACCGTGGCCGACAGCATGCCGCCCATGACGCCGGTGCCGATGGCGCGCCGACTGGCCGCCCCCGCTCCGGTGGAGATCGCCAGAGGCATCACCCCGAGAATGAAAGCCGCCGAAGTCATCACGATGGGTCGGAATCGCATGCGACAGGCTTCCAGGGTGGCATCGATCAGGGAGATTTTCCCATCGGCGGAGAGCGTGCGGGCGAACTCGACGATCAGGATGGCATTCTTGGCCGAAAGACCGATGATCGCCACCAGTCCCACCTTGAAATAGACATCGTTTGGCATACCCAGCGACATCACCGCCAGCACCGATCCGAACAGACCCACCGGCACGATCAGCATCACGGCGAAGGGGATCGACCAGCTTTCGTAAAGCGCGGCCAGACAGAGAAACACCACCAGCAGCGACAATCCGAACAGCATCGGCACCTGGGCTCCGGAGAGGGACTCCTCGAAGGAGGTGGCCGACCACTCGAAGCCGAAGCCGGGAGGCAGTTGACCCGTCAACCGTTCCATGGCGGCCATGGCGTCGCCGGTACTCCGGCCCGGCGCGGGATTGCCCGAGAGTTTCATCGCGGGCATGCCGTTGTAGCGATCGAGCTTGGGGGATCCGGTGATCCATTCGGCAGCGACGATTTCGGAGAGGGCGATCAGCTTCCCGGCGCGATTGCGTACCCGTACCGAAAGAATCTGCTCCTTTTCGGCGCGGGAAACGGCATTGGCCTGCATCTGCACCCGCAGAATGCGGCCATCCTTGGTGAAGTCGT
>JADGBU010000119.1 GCA_015231295.1 Magnetococcales bacterium
GCGGGCGGACAGGCGGTGCCGGTGCCGAAACAGAGCACGTTGAGCGTACCGTTTCGGCGGGCGGACAGGCGGTGCCGGTGCCGAAACAGAGCACGTTGAGCGTACCGTTTCCTTCGGCCTCGCAGGTGTTGCTCGGGGGGGTGTAGAGGGTGTAGATCGCCAACCGCTCCACCTGTCTGACCTCGGAGAGCATCCGTTCCGAGGGGCTTCCCGGTTGCGTGGCGAATTGACGCGACCAGCCCGACTTCTCCCGGATCAGTCCGGAAAGGGCCTCATAGCGGGTGATGGGGGTCGGAATGGTCGGCAGCACCCCCTGCGGATCCAGAACCCCTTGCGCCGAGGTGATCAACACCCCGTTGACGCTCTGCAACTGGCTGGACAGAATCTCCTGACCCGATCCCTTCTCCTTGAGCCCGTAGAGGGTCTGTTGCGTCGTATTGGCATTGTCGGCGATGGTCCAGAGTCGTCCGGTTCCGGCGACGATCCATTGGGTGCCGTCCGCGTCCCGCACCGCCAGAGGTTGACCGTTGACGGGACGCGCGGGATTGAAAAATGACGTGAGCGTCGGGGTTTCCCACTGGCTCAGATCGAGGCGCAACAGCCGTCCCACATGGGTGGAGGTGGCGGCGTCCCAGCCATCGCTGCCCAGATAGAGGGCATCGGTGACATAATCCAGATTCCAGTCTGCCGCCACCATGGTCGGAATGAAGCCCGCCGCGATTCCGTCGCTTCCGGCGGATACCGGCAGTGCCGCGAGCAGATCCATCGGATCGAGTCCCGCGACCCAGCCCCGGTTGACCAGATCATAGGCAAACAGCCGGGCATTCTGGGTCGAGGTCACGGTGGAAAGCTGCGTGGGACCGGAGCCCAAAAACAGCCACCAGTCATTGCGCACGGGATGATTCCAGTCTCCGTCCGGGGCCGGACTGCGACGCACCGCCAGGGTCGGTTCCCCGACCGTGAAACCCATCTGGGGATGGGTCAACTCCGCCAGCAGGCGCGGAGGGATTTCGGGATTGGTGACATCCAGCACCACATAGGCGGAACGGGTATCGGGAACGCCGTTGTTGTCGAGATCCAGCGGTCCGCCGCCCAGTCTCATCCCCGCCACCAGAATCGTGCCCCATCCCCCCGGATGGTCGTCGTCTTCGGGAAAGATGCGCGCATCGAAGGCCTTGGGCGAGCCATCCATGAAGTAGACATGGTTGTAATCGAGCCCGGTGAGCCATTTGAGGTGCGGTAGCAGATTGAAGGGGGCGTAGGCCCACAGTTCATCGCCCAGGGCGTGTTGCAGCAGGGCATCCCGACTGGTTTCGAAGCTTTTGGTGGCCTCGTTCCAGAATCCGGCGTTGAAGGCGTGCAGCAGACCATCGTTGGCCCCGATATAGACCACCTGTCGCCGCTGAGCGTAACGGCTGCGAAAGACCCGATAGGTGCTGTCTCCGTGGCGGAGATCGTGACGCACTCCGTACCCCTCCCCCGGAGCCGAAACCGCAACGGGCGTGGAGTGGATGATATCCCCCAGACGCCACACCTTGTTGCCGGTGCCGTCGTAGTCGATGGTGCGGGAGCGGAACCCGCTGACCTCCTCCCCCCGGATGAAATGGACAATCCGGGTCGCCTCGGCGGCGTTGGCCGCCCGGAGATAGGCGTAGGCATCCGGCGTGGCGAAGGTGTCGTCGTCGAAGTTCCGCTGTTCTCCCGCATCCACCTGACCGTTGCCATTGGCGTCGATCCAGGTGGTGATGTGTCGTCCGCTGATCGCCGGTTGGGAGAGATAATCCCGCTGCGTGGTGAGATTGGCGACGCGGGCCAAGGGTTCGCGGGCATCCCAGACCGGGCGCAACTGTTCGATGTGCAACTCCTGGAACAGGCCGCCGCTGATGTCGCAATCGGCGGGTGTCGTGTAACGTCGGACGCGGGTCACGTTGTTGATGGGGTCGTAGAACAGATCGACCACCGGATCGGTCAGACAGTCATCGAGGGAGCCATCCTGATCTCCGTCTTCCCGGAAGCGGCTGAATTCATCGATGAACAGGGCGTGCAGCGTGCCTCCCCATTGAAGCTGTTGGCCTTCGTTGTTCACCTTGGGAAAGTAGAGTGCCTGATAGACCGCGCCGATCCCCGAATGGCTGTTGGCCACCACCGAGGCCGACGTGCCGGAGCTGACCCGTTCCAGCACATCGGCGAACGCCCGATTGAGTCCATCCACCAGTTTGGCGGGATCCGAGGCCAGGATGTAATGATCCGGCTGGCCATCGCCATTGGTATCCCATTCGGCGGTCAGGTTGGGTTCGTTGGCGTTGCCGTCGCCGTTGGTGTCGAGGCGGTCGCTCTCCTTGAAGCCTCCATATTTTCCCGCCAGCCACAACATGTTCATCGGACCGGTGAGGGGCGTGGCACTGTACTCCTGGGTATCCACCATGAAGGTGCTGATGGTCTGCTCTCCGGGCAGATCGGCGCGCAAATCCTTGCTGCGGGCGTAATAGGCCAGACCGGCGATGTAATACGAGTTCTCCTTGCCCGGATAGGGACAGGTGCCGAATACCCGACCCAATGCCGGAATGAGCTTGTTGTTGGCACTCATGTCGCAACTGTTGGCGGTGCAGCCGACACATTGAGTGGTTCCATTCAAGTGTTGCAGTTCGCCTACCGTATTGGTCAAGGTGGTGACGTTGATGTCGGCATCCGGATTGGAGGGATTGCCATAATCGGTGGCATCCTGGGCCAGATCGCGCAGATCGAAATAGCGATTGTTGGTCACGGTGGCACCGGGCAGTTGTTTGTCCAACCAGGGGTTGGCATCGTTGATGCCGATGATGAAATGATGCTGACAGGCATGCTGGACCGGATCGATCCAGTTGGTGATGACGGGAAAACCATCCTTCTGGGCATCGGTCAGACCGGAGGAGTATTCGCTGGTGGGGTTGCGATGCTTGAAATAGTTGATGCATTCATAAAAGAGCTCGCCGATGGGGTCATAGGATTTGTATCCATTGGCCCCGAAGCGGTTGAGATAGTTGATCACACCCGAGTTGCCCACGCCGGCGGTCAGGCTGACCTGATCCGGATTGGCGACAAACAGCCCGTTGGCGTTGAATTCCGCATAGGGATTGGTTTCCAGTCCGCCGGTGGCGGCGGGGCGCAGGGGACCGACATATTTCATGTTGGCTCGCAACACCCCGCCATCCCGAGACTGGCTGTTGTCGCGGGTATAGCTCATCACCGCGAAGCGCATGCGATAGGCGTTGTTCTGGATCAGCCCCTGGGGTTTGTGATGGGTGCCGTAGTCGGTGCAATTCTCCTCCAGGCTCACCCCGGTATCGCAGACCTTGATGCGCAGATTGAGGTTGGCCGCCTTTTCGCTCCCCCCCCAACTGGTGCCGACATCCAGTTGATAACCATGATTGTACAGATAGATTTTGCTCTCCGTGTAGGGGGTCACGGTGGAGGGGGCCACATTGCGGGCGGTGGCGATCATCTTGACCGGAAACCAGGAATCCCCTTTGGCCAGTCCCATGTTGGCCCGTTCCAGCACGGTGAGGGCGGTGGTATCGGTCTGACGGTTGCCGCCGGTCAAGGCCCAGCGAAACTCGTCGATGGCGGTCATGCTGGTCCAGTTGAGAAAATTGCCGCTCCACTGTCCGCTGCACTGATGGCCGTTGGCCGGAGCGATGGGCTCGAAACGACTGTTGGTGTATTGATAACACTTATCGGGATCGAAGTAGCCGATATACTCCTGAGCGTGGCTGTAGCAGACCCCGACAGTGCCGCCATCGTTGATGCGTCCTCCGCAGAGCGCGCCGTTGGGCTGATCGTTGTAGGCCGCGCCTTGCATGGGGGTCTCGATGGAGAGATTCAGCATGACATTGGGATCCACCAGATGGGGCAAGGTGGGTGGCAGGGCGGCGTAATCGGCGTTGCTGGCTCCGTGAACCGCTCCGGACAGGGGCGGCAGAGAGAGCCCGAAAAGCAGAATCAGGCACGAAAGGAGGAAGCGTGAGGACTGGGGCTTGGTCGGTTTCATGGCCTCGACTCCACGGGGTGCGGGATCAATAACAGGTGGTCCAATAGGTGGTGTTGGTGGCCAGACTGGAAAAATTGGCCGGTCGATTGGCATTGCAGACCGTATTGGTGCAGCAGGGCGGTTGATTGCTGGTTTTGATGCCGGTTCCGCTCGAACTTTTCTTGCAGCGACAGCTATAGACCGAGGTGGTCGTGGTGGTGACGGGAGCCGTGGTTGTGGTGGTCGATGCGACGGTCGTGGTGGTGGTGACGGGCAGCGAGGTGGTGGTGGCCACCGAGCTGCTGGTGGTGGGAATCGATGAGGTGGTGGTTGTGGTGGTCGAGGCCAGGGTGGTGGTGGTCGGGAGCGAAGTGGTGGTGGTGCCGGACAGGCTGTTCGGATCGCACGGGGTGCAGGCCGGCGCCACCATGCGGGTGACGGTATAGGTCGATTGGAGCATCACCCGCGCCTGATCGCTGCCGCCGGTGCCCAGGGCGGTGATCCGGTAGAGTCGCTGCGGCAGATCGACCCATCCGGGATTGGCGTCGCGCCACGCCTTGGAGCCGTATTCGCACAAATCCTCGATGATGAAACCGGGCGGAGAGCGGACCCCATCCATGGAAAGGGCATGGGTTCGATGTCGGGACGGGGTTCCCCAGACATTCAGGGTGGGATCGATCCATCGGGGTTGGGTGGGGCATCCCTGGGTGCAGAAGCCCTGATCGCAGCTGTTGCTGAAGGTCGGATGGCTGTTTTGCACCAGTCGTTCTCCGGCGAGAATGGCGGCCTCGGCGGACTGAAAGGCCAGATTCTGATCGCGGGTGTTGCCGACCATGCTCTCTTCCAGGGTGGATTCACGGGTGGCGGTGAGTCCCAGAATCGTCAGAATGCCCAACAGCACCAGCGCGATGATAAATACCGAACCCCGTTCCCGAACCGAGGCGGCGCGTCGCGGTACGCTCTCGATGGCGCACGGGGGATCCGCAGGGGGGGGATTCCATGAGGTCGCGGCACGCGGGGCGGAGGGGATCATGGGTCTGCTCAATTGCGTAGCTGGATCGTGGTGGTGGCCATCTTGCGGAGTCGGTAATCCGCCGGATGGGTGACGGTGGTGCCGGTGGCGGCGACCGGAGTCTCCGCGAGGGTATAGGTGTTGGTATCCGGAGCGGAGCGCACGTTGTCCACCGAGCGCAGCAGCAGCGCGATGCGCAGTTGCACGATTTCGCCCCAGGCACCGGCGGCCTCCACGGCGGAGGCGGTGAGATATTGATTGGCCACCCGGTCGGCGTCGGTATCCCGGCCATACAGAATTTGCAGATTCTCCACTCCGTTGACCAGTTCGGCGCGGGTGGTGGTCGCGCCCCGGTTGAGCAGTTCCCAGAACAGGGCCGGCTCCCCGTTGGCCCCGGTGCCGATGAAAAAGGCCATGGCCCGTATCCGCGCCAGCAGCGAACCGGGCGGATAGGCATACCAGGAGGTGGCGCAGGCACCCCCGCAATTTCCGTCGAGACATGGGGTGCTGTTGCCGATGGTGCCGGTTCCGCTGTCGTGGGTCAGGGTGCGGTCGCTGGTGCTGGCGGCGGTGATCTGGAAGATCGCTCCTTGCACGCAATCGGTGACGAAGGCCACTTCGTTTGAGGCGAGATCGTGGCTTTGGGCGATCTTGAACCGGGAGTCGCAGGGGAGATGGTACTCCACGGTATGGGCGGTGGCATCGATGCCGGAGATGACCAGCGCATCCGTGCCCGGCAGGGCCGCGCTTTGGAACGTCGCGGGCCAGGAGGCGTGATCGCTGTTGTCGAAGCCGCGAATCCGGTCGTTGAAGGCCCAGGAGTAACTATTGGGCGTCACCAGCGCATTGTGTGGCGCGACATCCGAGGTGCAACCCCAGTAACCGGCCATGCGGCTTTCGCGGGTGAGCAGTTCGATGGCGAAGCGGGCGTTTTCCTGGATGCGGGAGAGGTTGCTGTTCAGGCGATAGGTCTGGTTGGTGCCGGAGAGAATTTTCAGCATGCCGGTGATGACGAGCAGTCCGATTCCCAGGGCAATCAGAATTTCGAGCAGCGAGTAGCCCCGTTCCCGTTCGGGCGGCGCGTGCGGGCCGGAGGCGATCACAGTTCGGACTCCAGGTCGAAGATCCGGTAAGAGATCACCTCGCTTCTGCGATCGTCATCCCAGCGGATGGAGATGTGAAACAGATGCTCCAGACCGCCGGAGTTGATGCGGGTGATCTCTCCATCCCCGTCGGGGAGCAGGGTGGTCAAATCCTGTTTCCAGCGGGCCAGATCATGCTGCACGATTTGATGGGGGGTGCAGGAGGCGGTCAGGCAATCCGGTGCGACCGTGGGGAGGGTATCGAAGTCGATGCCGTAGGCTCCCTGGATCGCCAGGACGCGATTGGCCCGCATCCGTTCGAGAATGTCGTAGCCGAGCAGCAGAGCCTGACCGCGCCAATGGGCGCTGTGGGTGAAGCGCATGGCGTTCAGTTGCAGTTTGGCCAGACCGAGCAGGCTCACCGCCACGATGATCAGGGTGATCAGCACCTCCAGCAGGGTGAAGCCGTCATGAGAGCGGAAACGGGAGATCATGGACATGTCAGATCGGCTCCGTTGTGGTCTTCCGGGGTGCCATTGCCGTTGGTGTCGGTGGCCCGCAGGGGGCGTCCGGTCGCGCTCAGGAGCAAGCCTTTGGCGGCAGCGGCGGCCCTGGAGTCGCACAGTGTCCAGGTGCCCGCGTGATCGGGGCTGAATCCTCGGGCGTTGAAGCGGACATTCGCGCTGGTGCCGCCTGTAGTGAGTTGGAATTTCAGGGTATTGTTGCCGGTCAGGGCGGGCGAGGAGCGGATCAGGGTGGTTCCGGCCAGCACGATCCAGCCATCCTGCCAGTTTCCGCCGCAGAGCGCGCCATCGGTCGAGGCGCAGACGGTGATGGCGGTTCCCCGTTTGATCGCCTCGACGCGGGCGAACTGCAGCGAACCGTGAAGCTGATTGATCTGGCTGGTCAGGCGATTGTCCTGCAGGGAGGAGGTGAGGAAGGGTGCCATCATCACCGCCAGCACCGCCACGATCGCCAGCACCACCAGCAGTTCGAGCAGGGTGTGACCGGCCTGGCAAGAGCCGTTGATGCGTGAGACACCCATGGATCCCCCAATCCTTCGTGACGCTCGGAAGTGACCGAAGCCGGTTTATCTGTGTTGAGGGCAGTTTAGGGGATGAAGGGGGGTGGAGGCAACAGAATTGCAGCGTGCGGGAATCTTTGGTCAGGGGGAAGAGTTCCCGGAGGGTGGGGGAGAAGCACCCTCCGGGTTGGGTGGCCTTACTTCTGTTCCGTGTCGCAGGAACAGGTGCTGAGGCCAAGCAATGGGTAGAACGGACAGAATTTGAACGCTCCGGTCAACAGGGGAATGAAACCGATCAGGCCCCAGGGGGTGTGGAGGCCGATGAAGACCTGGGAGATCAGCAACACGCCGACCACGATGCGCAGAATACGGTCGATACCACCAACATTGGCTTTCATGCGGATAACTCTCCTTGGATATGGAATCGCGTCTTTGGTAAAGAGGAATCATTGTCCTCTCGGGACATATTTGAATAGACCTGCCGGATGATGGATAAGTTCCACAAATTGATAAAGGGGAATGTGTTGGCTTTGGACTGGGGCGGTTCAAGAAGAGAAGCCGTGAAAAGCGTATCCTTGATAAATCATCATATTGATTTTTTTGTTTTCAGAGACCTGTTCCGCACGTCGCGGACGCTTTTTGGCAGAGCCGAGCAGGGGGCCCACAAGGCCCCCTCGATTGGTGGCGTGAAGTGAAGAGCCCCGCCGGGGGCGGGGCTCTTGTGCGATCAGAACCGTTCGAACTCGTCATCCGTGGTGGAGCGTTGGCCACCCATGTCGAGATGAACGCCGCCGCTGGCATTCTTGGCGGGTTTGGGGGCGGGCAAGGCGGCGCGGCGGGAGGTCGGCGTGGTGATCTTTTTGGCCGCCGGACTGGGAAGCGCGGCCACGGGGCGTTTCGCGGGCGTGGCCGTGGGGCGTTGCAACCCTTCCACATGGAAGAATCCGATCGCCTCTTGCAGCAGTTGCGCCTGCTCGGAAAGTTCCCCGGCGGTGCTGGCCATTTTTTCCGAGGCTCCGGCATTCTGCTGGATCACCTGATCCAACTGCTGAATGGCGCTGTTGATCTGACCGGCACCCTGGGTCTGTTCGCGGCTCGCCACCGAAATGCCCTGAACCAGCTCGGCGGTCCGTTGAATGTCCGGAACCAACTGGCTCAGGAGAATGCCGGCCCGTTCGGCCACTTCCACGCTCGATCCGGCCAGTTGCGTGATCTCGCCGGCGGCGGTTTGGCTCCGTTCGGCCAGTTTGCGCACTTCGGCGGCCACCACGGCGAAGCCCTTGCCATGATCCCCGGCGCGGGCCGCCTCGATCGCGGCGTTGAGAGCCAGCAGATTGGTCTGACGGGCGATCTCTTCGATGATGCCGATCTTGCCGGCGATCTCTTTCATGGCCTTGACCGCCGCGCTGACCGCCTCGCCCCCTTCCTGGGCGTCGCTGGAGGCCTTGAGCGCGATGGTTTCCGTCTGTTGGGCGTTGTCGGTGTTTTGCTGAATGTTGGAGGTCATCTCCTCCATGGCCGCCGAGGTCTCCTCGATGGAGGCCGCCTGCTCGGTGGCCCCCTGAGAAATCTGATGGGTGGTATCGGTCAAGGTCACGCTGCCGACGGAGACCTGACTGGCGGCATCCGTCACGCGACGCACGATGGTGCGCAGCTCTTCCACCATTTCGCCGGTGGCGGTCAAGGTTTGGCCGATGTCGTCGTGGGTGGTGGCGCGGGGCAGGGTGACGGTCAGATCCCCCTTGGCCACATGACCCACCAAAGAGCGGATCAACCGCACCGGCTGAATGGCCAGACGATTGACCAGCAGATAGATGATGAGCCCGGCGGTCAGCAGAATGGCGATTGCCAGGGCGGAAATCTTGATCATGGCATCCCGCACCGAGGCCTGCATCGGCTTCAGATCGGCGATGATTTCAAAAGCGCCCCGTTGATCGCCATCCTTCCACCCTTCCATCTTGATGCCGATGGGGTCGAAGCCTTTGCCTTGGGGATAATCCTCGTCGGTGCCGTGGCAGAGCAGACAACTTTTTTTCATCAGGATGGGGCGCATGTAGCGGAGGCTGTTGGTGGATTCATCCACCAGCCAGAGTTCATCCAGATTGCCTTTGTCCATTTTTTCCAGCATCGATTTTTCCAGCGGCGAGGCTTCGTTCTTGGGGTTGCGCGCGCCGATGCGGGTGACACGAAAGTCGTAGTGGGCCGCTTTGGCCTTCTGCATGCCGATGGTCCAGGAGGCCACGATGGGAATGGTGTTGTAGAATCGGGTTTGACGGACCGCTTCGATGATCTCTTGGGTATTCTTGAGACCTTTCTTTGCGATTTCGTCCTGGGCCTCTTTCAGCAGTGTGGGATCGAACGACTGGCTCGCTCCAAGGGATGCGATGAAAGTGCGGGCCCCTTCGGTCTGGGAGGTGATGGCCTGAGCCTGTTCGACGATGGCGGCCATGGCATCCTGTTCGATCCGGTTTTTCACAAACAGAAAAATCACGACAATGCCGATCGCGACGATCATAACGGTACTGACGATGATTTTAGTGCCAAAATTGATTCGATTGAGAGAGTCCATAGAGTGGCCTGTTTATGGTTGTCGTGGAAAAATTTGCACAGAGATCGCAATTTACAAGTATTTCTTACTTTGTTGGGCTGGATGAGAAACCATCATTCTATTTGATTGTGATAGTCTGGCATGTGAGTGTATACCCGTCAAGATTGTTTAATAAAAGTACGGAAAATTGGCAAAAAGGGTCGGGGTGCTGCTGGTTTGGACCGATCGTCTGCAGAGTCGGATAAAGATGGGCGATTCTCGGGTTGTCAGCGTGCATTCGGCGGCATGCTGTTTGTATTGTGTCTCGGAAAGGTCAGATTGTGCGGCATTGACTTCGGGGCGGCGTTGATCGCGATCGCGAGAGGTGCGGGGAGTGCAGGGGGATCGGTCGGGGAGCGATCCGGCAGAGTGGCCGAATCGCTCCCCGAAGGAGGTGCGGAAAGTTGCCGGATCGCATCATCCGCAGGGGGGAGGAATCAGGAGTCGGAACCCTCTTCGTTTTTGGTTTCGTTGGGGAGCGAAACCCGTTCGAAACGGACCCGGGTGATGCGGTGATTATCCATTTCCAGGACCGCGATGCGGGCTCCGGGGAGCGTGACCGCATCCTCGACTTTGGGAACGTGGCCGAGTTGATGATAGATCAGGCCGCCAATGGTGCTGTAGTCGTCCACATCCGGGAAGGTGTAGCTGAGAATCGAGCCCAGTTCGGAGATGCGCATGGAGGCATCCAGCACGAATTGGCCATTGTCGAGTTTTTTGATGCGTCGGGTTCCCTGGGTGAATTCATCTTCGTAATCGCCGACGATCTCTTCCAGGATGTCTTCCAGGGTGATGATGCCTTCGGTTCCGCCATACTCGTCGATCACCACGGCCAGTTGCTGCCGGTTGGCCTTGAACTCTTTGAGCAGATCCCGCAGTCGTTTGCTGTTGGGCACGATGTAGCAGGAGTGGACATATTCACCGATGGGCCGGTCGATCTGGGACTCTTTGGATTCGGCCATGACGCTCAGGAGTTCTTTCATCGCGACGTAGCCGATGATGTTGTCCAGATTGTTTTCGTAGACCAGATAACGGGCGTGGGGCACATCGCGGAACCGGTTGAGGGCTTCCAGCAGGGTGGTTTCTTTGGTGAAGGCCAGGATGTCGGTTCTGGGCACCATGGCG
>JADGBU010000120.1 GCA_015231295.1 Magnetococcales bacterium
CTTGTAGGTGCTGCCGTCCAGTTCATCCGGGCGCCTGAAATCGATGGGGTGGGGGGGCACCGGTAGACGGTTGGCAGTCGCCGTTTCCTGTTGGGTGCCCGGCTCCCCCTGCGGTTTCACCACCTCGAAGCCGACAATCGTTTCGGTTATTTGTCGCATCCCGTCTGCTCCGCTTCCCGGATTTTCACGCGGCACGCTCCTGCTGTCTGGACAGCCTGTTCCCACGCCGGTGACTTCCCCACGTGAACGGCACCACCACCCCTTTGCCCTCGCACAACCGGTCCATCACCCGGGTGCCGAGGTACTCCTCCAGGGCTTTCGGTGCCAGATTGGAAATCACGATGGTAGGTTTCTGTCTGCGGTATCGCGCATCGATCACCGCAGACAAAAGCCATCCGTCCTCGCTCCCGGCCTGTGCCCCGACCTCATCGATGGCCAACAGATCCACTTTGGCCAGCGCCGCCAGTTCATCCTTCAGGCTCACCCGCTGATTCCCGTAGGTGGATCTGGCGATCAGGATCAGGTCGTAGACCGACAGATAGGCCGCCGTCTGCTGGTCCTGAATCGCCCCCTGGACGATGGACGCCGCCAGATGGCTTTTCCCGGTCCCTGGGGCACCGCAGAACACCAGACAGTCCCCTTCGCGAATGCGGTCATCGATGGACGCCAGATACCGCCGCGCCACCTCCAACGCCAGGGCCTGTTCCGGGATGGTCGCCGTATAGTTTTCCAGGCTCTTCCCCTGGAACCTCCGCTCGACGCCAGCTTGGCCGATTCGTTGCTCCACCCATGCTTGCATGGTCCGGGTGCGCTCCCGTTCCGCATCGGTTTGCGCATCGGTACGGTTTTTGTCGGCGCACTCCGGGCACACAGGGCGCAGATAACCCCCGAACTGGCCAGGAAGCCGTTTGAAAATGTACGTCCCATGGGTGGGGCAGAGGCATGGCACCTCCTCCACGCCATCCGTTTTTGTGCCATCCATCCGGGCCGCTGCCTGGATTTCTCCCTGCGTCGTCATGATTGCCCCTCCCGCATCCATTCGACCTGCGCGATGTCCGTCGTCGCTCCCTGCGAGTAGTCCACCCCCTCGTATCCGCCGTCGGTGCCGCGCCTGATCCCCACGGTGCTGGGCACCTGCCACGGCATGGTGAACCATGGCGGGTCGGATGGTCCCAGGAAGGTGGGGAGGGTTTTGACGTACTGCGTTCCGAGGTTGCCGCTGGCACTGACGAATCGGTGGTACCGCTCGATGCCGGCATGGATCTCCTCGGCTCGATGCCCGCCCTTGATGCGGGCTTGCCAGGCCCTGAATGCCGCGCGCTTGTCGATGGGGATGTCCCGTCGAGGATACGTCGCTACTGCGTCCAGGAATGCCTGTGGGTAGATCGATCCCGTTTTTCCACCTCTCACCCCAGCCGCCTCTGGCGGCGCACCCTCCTCCCCATCCCCCGGCGAAGGGGGAGGGGGGATAAGTGTTTTGTCTTTGACTTTAATATTGGGTATTGGGGAATGGGTGGTTGAACGGTCGTTGCACGCCTGTTCAACGGTCGTTGCACGGTCGTTCAACGGGTGTTGCACGGTCGTTAAACGGTCGTTGCACGCCTGTTCAACGGTCGTTGCACGGGCGTTGGATTTGGGGGGAAAAGAGGGGCTGATTGCATCGTTATTGGGTATGCAATCATTAACCTGTTCTCCATCCATCCCGACAGGCTCGGTTTGGAGGGTTGAGACCCCTTCATGACCGATTTTGGCGTTAAAAGTCTGTTCAACAGTGGTTGAACGGTCGTTGCACGCCTGTTCAACGGTCGTTGCACGGGCGTTGGAATCGGCGGCTTGTGCTTTCTTGTTGCCACGCGCCTCTGCCGATGCGCGACCGGCCCGAGATGCGCTTTCCACCGATTGTTTCATTTTCTCAATTTCCCGGTCCGCCCGGTGATTGTGCCAGCCGTCATCCTCCTCATGGAAGAACTCATCCAGGATGGTGGTCACCACCTCCTTTGGCATGCGCACCCGTCGTGCGAGCCTGTCGGTGTCGGTGAAGGGCTTCTCATGCTGATAGTACACATCCAGCATGCGTCGGTACGCCAAGTCCTCGGCGTCTGTCAGGTGCCCGGTGTGGGAGAGGTAATCCCCGAGATGAAACGAGTAGTAGTTCACGCGCAATCCCCTGAAGTGGCGGCTCTGCTCAATCCCCTTGAAAAAGCTTTGAGTGGCTGGAGGAGGGGGATTGTTCTCCTCCGGGTTGGCCGACCCTGCCACTCATGCTGCGCTTGCGCGCATCCTGCGTCAGGCCATCATGGCCCTCACAATTAATAATACCTGAGCAATTTTGGATGCCTGTGAATCCTGAATACCCCCAACTTTCCAGGAAGTATCGCCCAATCAAGAATGTCCATTTCCATCAGAGAGCCAATCTCCATCAGTATGTTTTTTTTCAGCCCGGAGCTGAATACACGGTGATCTCTCATCAATAACCTGGATAACTCTGTCAACGAGCGCGTCAAGACTTCATTGGTGACGCCATTGGCACTGATGATACCTGGGGTGTAGTGTGTCTTGAACACCTCTCCGATCAACCCATCACTGACCCGCACAATTGTGGCTCTGAATCGGTAGTTCCCGCTGGTGTCGTCGCGGTCGCGGCGGCTGATGATTTTGGCAACACCGTATTCGGAGATGATGGGGATCCGTTCTTTATTGGTAGATGTTTCGACAAAAACATCATCCTTTTCATCATTGGAAATTTGTTTCCTGACTTCATAATTATAGAATATGCCCAACGCTGAGCAAACGTCATTGGCGAAGAACCAAGGCTTTCCGTCGTAAAGGATGATCCTGACCGGACGAGTCTCAAAGTCGAAGATGGGGATGTCGTAATTCGATTTTGCACGGAAGCTTGGCTCGTTCATCGGTTCCATAAAACCCCATGCAACATTTTCTCAACATTGCGCAGTCTGTCACGCAATTCTTTCTTTGTGACCACTTGTTCATAGGGTGTTTCACGGATCAACCGTTCCAATTCACACTTTTGCTTGTACAGTGATTCCATGAAGATCTCTGATTTCTTCCCGCGAGCAGACTTGTATCTCATGTCGTTTTCTCCAGTCCCAGATACCACTCGATCATGGTTCTTGCCTCGTCGAACCCCTTGACCACCACGGCCATGAATCCGTTCTCCTCCAGATTGGCAATCCACCAGTTTTGGTCTTCCGATACGACCCCGTGCTTGCGCCGCTTCATCTCGACGAACAACCCCGAATGCCCGCCCCGTTTCACCGGGAGCAGGATATCCGGAACTCCCTTTTTCACCCCCTCTGCCTTCATCAGTGCCCCTGCAATCCCGGTCCTTGCCCCACCGTTGGGAATCGCGAACATCATTTCCAACTCCGGGTACTGCTGACGCACCACCGGAATGGCCGCCCATTGGAAAAGATGGGTCTGCTCTACGTGTTCGTAGGGAACGGGGGCCGATAGTCTCTTCATGCTTTCGTGCCTCTCGGGAAAAAGTTGGGTCGCTTGGGTCTGTCAGTTTCCCACTCTTTTTGCAGGATCCCCAAGGCCCGATCCGGATCCATGTCGATCAACGAACAGATCCATGCGAATCCACCCTCTTCCATTTCTCTGGATCTGAACCATCGGCTCAGAGTCTTCAGATCGTATCTGAAGACAGGATCTTTCATCAGTTCTGGTTTGCGCCGTTTCGCACCCAGCAATTTTTTCATGTCCAAAGAGGCCCGCTCCAATACCATGAGCCACAGACGCATGCACGCGGTGGTTTCCGGCCCATCGCTTGGGGTCAAGGCAGACTCCTGCTGCTCAATGCCGATACTGCCGTGGACGATCATTCAGGCACCACTGCCGTGGGGGCTTCCCTGCTCCCACCCTCACCAGAGGCCATCAGGACCGGGGCGCCTGTCCGGATCATCCGGCCCGAGACGACACCGTGCCGAATACTCGGCCAATCGTTCATGCGTGACTCCTGATGAAGCAATGCACACCCATCAAGACACAAAAAGCTCTCCACGATCATGACCCCAGAATCTGATAGATTTGCCGTTCGGTCAGTCCGTGCCGACGTGCCAATTGCCAGACCTTCTGGCCCGCGTCGTACTGCCTGACGATTTCCTCATCCCGCCGCTTCCGGCGGAATTGCGCCACCATGGGCACCGCGATGGATTGTCCGCCGAAGCGGCCACTCAGCAGCCCGGCCTGTTCGATTCCCAGCAGCCCGGCCAATCGGTTCTGCACCCGCATCTTTTTGACCTCCTTTGGCACGTACACCCGCATTCCTCCAAACCGCTCCACAACCAGCTTCACATTTTCCCTTCCGATAAGTTGAGCCATCTCCCCAAGCACACCAGGAAGCTCTTCGGTCAGGATCAAATCCAACCCTTGGTTGGCATTGGTTGTGCTTGAAGGGGTCACGTCTGATTCCTCTTGTCTGATTGGTGACATGGCGCAGTTTTGCCGATTCGATAGTGGGTATTGTGGGGTGATGCGTTCACACCGTCCCCCCACCCACAGCCGGACCTTTCTTCTTCCGATTCCGCGCCCCAATCGGGTGCCCTGAATCGTCGTACCGGTCCGGCCAGAGGTCTTGCGGCTTCACCCCCAGGAAATCTGCGATCAGGGTCTGCATCGGTGCTGACCTGGACCGGCGCGTCACACAGGCAGCGGTAGGGTGATAGCCATGCATTAACGAGAAGGCGGAAAAGTTCATCCCGCGCTTCTCGAAAGCGGCCTTGATGTCAGGCCAGAGCATGATTGGTTTGCGAGGCACAGGAATCCCTTGTGTCTGGTTCAGGTTTTGGTGTGTCACAGTGTAATTTCTGGTTTCAGAAATATCAATGGGAGATTTTTGTATGCAGACAATTGGTGGCAGATTGTTCCGATTCCGGAGAGCGTTCAACCTCAAGCAATCTGAGTTGGCCTCATTGGTTGGCGCTTCCACATCCACCATCAGCGAGGTGGAAGCGGACAAGCGATCCCCAAGTTACGAAATTATTGCAGGTATAGCCGAGAATTACCCAACATTGAATGCGGAATGGATGCTGACCGGGCGTGGAAAGATGCTCAATGATGTCGCAACATTATCTTTGCTTACTGATCAAGATAAGGGTGATGTTGTCCGTATACCGTACTATTCGGAGGTTAGTGTAGCGGCTGGTGCAGGTGCGTTCCCAGGAGATGAGAATAACATGTCCCACGTTTATATGAATGTTGAGGTGCTTAGAGATGTTTATGGGGCGCAATCGCCACGTTTGGCAATATTTCCAGTTATTGGACCATCTATGGAACCGGAATTGCGTTCAGGTGAGTTGGTTCTTGTTGAGTTATTCTTTCCTGGCCAGAGAATTACCGTTGATGGTGTTTATGTCTTTCGTATGGATGATATCATTATGGTGAAATATCTTCAGAGAGTTCCTGGAGGAGTTGAGGTTGTCAGTATGAATAAGGCGTTCCGTCCTTTCCCTGTTGACTTCTCTGATGAATCTGTAAATTTTACCTTAATAGGGAGGGCAATTGTTGGTCTGAAAAGATTGTGATGTTGTATATCAACCATGATGAATATTTCATATGGGGAATTGTAAATGAAATCTGTGCCTATTGTTGGTGTTGTCTTTGTTTCATCTGTTGCTTTTGCTGCCCCTGGTGAAGATGACCTTCCGTTCTGGGACTGTATTGATGAAGATGGAAAGCCTTATGCTAGTTATTCTCCTTGCGATGCATCCGATGAAGGTAAGAAGGTGATTGAACGTGAGAACAAGAAGAAATTAGAGTCAAAGAAAGCTGAATATGAAGAAATTACCAGGAGGAATGAACAGGTATTGAAAGAGAATGCAAGGATAAGAAGAAAGAATGAAGAAATAGAGCGTATTGTGAAGATGGAGAAACTTGCTAAGGAAAAGAAGATTCTTGAAGAGCAAATTCTTGCAAATGAACGTGAGGATAGAGAGCGAGAAAGATTACGTCTTGAGCAAGAGAGAGTAAGAATTGAAGCTGAAAAAGCAAGAAATCCTCCAACAATTATTATAAACAACACGATCGATAGGATTTATTGATTGTTCCTGTGTTTCATCCATGGGTCAAGCCTTGCTTACCTCCCCCAAGCCTACCAAAACCTCTTCAATCCATTGATGCATAACGGTTGCATACCTTCCACCAGTCACAACCGCTGTGTGGTGGTATGCTCTTGTTTATGTTCTAATTATCTATATCCAGAAAATTTCATGAAAATGCATTGACTATTTCTGATTCCAGAATTATCATTCTTTCCCAACACCCCCTCTCCACTCTGTTTCCTCTCGAAGGCCACCGGCCATGACAGGGGGGCGGGTGGGGAGGAGATGCAGTTCCGAAAAGGCCCGCGAGGGAGGCGAAGTAGGGGGTGCAGGGTGTTTTTGGTCAATGTTCTGTATGGGATGGAGGGGGAAGAGAATGGTTTCCGAGATTTTTAAACTCACCCCTGCTGAGGATGACGAGTTGAGCAGGTTTGAAAGGGCGGTTGCTGCTGAGAGAAAAAGAATGGCGTTGATTCGCTCCTCTCATCGGAGACGGGCTATTGAATACCGACTGGCCATGGCCTGGAGGGACAAGCTCAAGCATGACCAGTTTGTGGATGGCATGCGGGAAATTTCCACCCGCATGAGGCTTGCCGAGGAATCAGGCCTTTTGGATCTTTTGGTGAAACTCTGATGTGCATGGTCAAGGCCCAGATTGAGATGCCGTCAGACATGCTTGTCGATCTTGAACTGATGTCGAGGGAGCGCGGTATGACGCTCAACCTCATGATTGTGGTTTGTCTAAAGGCGTGCCTGGATGCTCAGGCAGAGGAAAAAGAAAACGTGGTCAGGTTCGCACCGAGGAGGCCAAGGAACAGGAGCCGGTAGAAGCGCGTGACCACCGGGAGAGTCCGGTAAACAAATCCCAAGTGGAAATTTTTTGAGGCTGGATGGCTTCGTCTCCGTTCAAGACGGCCTCTCAAAATGTCTACCAACGGGACCAACCACTGAGCGGTGGCTGACAGCCAGGAAAGACTGGAAGGCGCTCTGGCTCAAAAATGAAACCCCATCAACGGATACCAGAGCCAACGGGGTGACAAGCCGGGAAAGACCGGCACAAAGCGGGGTGGAGCAGTCTGGCAGCTCGTCGGCCTCATAAGCCGAAGGTCGTTGGTTCAAATCCAACCCCCGCTTCCAAAGCCGATCTTTGCTCAGGGCATAGTAGAGCAGCAGCCATCGCGTGATAAGCCCTGGAAGCGCGATGCGTTGGTCCCAGAACGTAGAGGTGAAGGCGTGCCGCCATAGGAATCCCTGGGACACGGCACTGACAGCCGGGAAAGACCGGCACAGACAACCATTCCAACACAACACACAAGGAGAAGAAAATGTCCGACGAACAGCAACCCGAAACCGACACCACCACCACCGACGAGGCCGTGGACAGCCCCACCACCGATGAGGCCGCCGCCGACCCGCAGTGACGGAACCGGATCACGATGGGGGACCGCCGGGGACGCCCGGCGGTCTAAATTATGATTTTAATAATACATTGAGAGGTATGCAATGAAAGTTTACCTCGTAATCATTATCATTGTTTGTGCTGAACTTCTGTTTCACATCTTCAAATAATCTTGGTGTGGCGCAGTCTGGTAGCGCGTCGGCTTTGGGAGCCGGTGGCCGGAGGTTCAAATCCTCTCACCAAGACCATTTCAATCAATCCTGGAGTCATAAACATGAAAATTTTCAAATTCTTCATCCCTGAAATCGCCGAAAAAATCAGATTTGACTATGAATTGTTGGGAAGGGCGTTTTCCATCAATTCTTCATGGAAGCCCATGCGCATGGTGGAAATCAACGACCTCATCAAGAAATTGTCCTGCGCTGACAAAGGGACGATTTCGCTTGATCTGGTAGTGGCCAAGGCTGTCGGGAAAGCCCCTCTCGATGCCTGTATCAACACCGGTAAGTCGCCCAAGTGCGAATGGGGCACGGAGTGTTCGGAAGGAAGTTTCCCTGCTTACACACGTGCCCGCAACTGTGTTACCACCCTGCCGGTCGGATGGTGGTGGACGTTGGGTGCGCGCATCTGTGACGGTTCGTTTGCAAATAAGGGAGCCTTGTTTGTTTATGAGGCCGAGAATAGAGACGGAATCTGCGCCAAAGCGTCAGGGAAAGACCAAACAGTCACATGCGCCATTGTCATTGTGAAGGCGCACGAGGAGCGGAAGTTGGTCCTGCTGGCGAATCAATATGGCACTACGACCGAGGTGATTGCCGAGGCCATTATGCAGGCTGAGTCTGCGAACTGCAAAACCGAAGGAGCAGTGACCTTACGTGGACACCATCATCAACTTTCTTGACGGTCCCATGGCCTTCTTTTGGTTGGCCATTCTGTTCATGATCGTTACGCCGGTCGTGATTCTGGTTTGCTTGCGCCACATCCGGCGCAAGCGCAACGCCAGGCCACGCTTCGACGATCTGGTTACTGCCCCATTGGGGGATGACATCCGCTGTTTGCATCCTGACTACCACCAGTAGTTGAGGTGTCAGGTCTCCAACCTGGAATTTTGGCGTTCTTGAAAGCAATAGGAGGTATTAAACATGAAACCGCAACAGACTTTTACTGGATTCCTTGCCGATTTGCGGTCTGGCAAGACCCTTGAAGAACTCGACGCGGCCATGATCGATATGGCCGAGATGGTAAGCGAGACCCAGAAGCCCGGGACCATCACCCTGACCCTGAAATTCAAGCCCATGCGGCGCGGGAACACCATGGAAATCACGGACACGGTGAAAACCGTTCTGCCGCAGTACGACCGTGGGGCCGACATTTTCTTTGTCACCCCCGAGAATCACCTGACGCGGTATATGCCACGTCAGCAAGATCTCCCACTGGAGGCGGTTGATCAAGCCGTTGTCCCTCTTCGCAAGGCCCAATAAGGAGCCAGCATGAAACCCCAACATCAAACGGATGCACAAGCCATTATCGAAACTACTGCCGCTTCTCTGTTGCAGCAGACAGCGGGGATCGACGGTATCCCGTTCGTCATCCTGCCGGAAGGATTCTCTGCCAAGAGCCTGGAGGTGTTGATGTCGGTTCCGTCGCGCACGCGGGCCACAGTGACGGTCAACGCGGCGACTTCATTCATCGACTATTTCAATGCTCATGCCACCAAAGACAGCGTGATCTTTGCGCAGGTGGATCAAAACAAGATCACCGGGGTGATCGACTACCCGGAACCAGGAAAGACCTCCTGGGCATCGCATCGCTTGGTTTACGAGTGCGTCACGAGCCGGGAATACGAAATCTGGAAAGGAAAGAACGGCGTCCCGATGACGCAAGCCGCCTTTTCGGAATTCATCGATGCCAATCTGGTCGATTTCGTTGAGCCTGACGGGGCCGTGATGTTGGAGGTTGCCACCAGTCTGGAGATGAAAAAGACGGTGGATTTCCAGTCCGGTCATCGTCTCCAGGATGGCACCATCCAGTTCGTGTTCAACGAGGATTCCAAGGCGACAGCCGGGAAGGGGAAATTGCAGATCCCTGCCGAGTTCGCCATTGCCCTGCCGATTTTCCGGAACGGTACCGCTTACCGTCTGCAAGCCAAGCTTCGTTACCGGATCAAGGATGGTGTCCTGTCCTTTTGGTTCGATATCCCTCGCCTTGGCAACTTTGTCGAGAAGGTCTTCCTGGAGGAGTGCAAGACCATCGAGGATAAGGTGCTGGAGAAGGTTGGAGTTCCCATCCTGCATGGCACCCCACCGACCATGGTTTGCTGACAACCTGACGAGTCCCCATGGACGAAACCAGGGCGCAAGCCCTGGTCGTTGTCATCCGATCCCACTGGAGACAAGCATGACCGCACAAAACGCCCGCAGGTTAATCGCCAGGATATCCCCTCCCAATGAAGCGGATGGCCTGATTGCCACCTTCGACGCCATGGTTGCCACCGGAGAGCAGGTCGATTCCGCTCTCATCAAGGTCATTGAGGTGGTTCTGAATGGTTGGCCGGAGGAATACCAATGAAGGAACACCCCATAATTTATTCACCCCCCATGATCCGCGCTATTCTGGAAGGCAGAAAGACGCAGACGAGACGGGTGATCAAGCCGCAACCATCCCATTCATTTGACCACAGGTCAGACGGTTGGGAATGTAACGCCCCATCAGGAGATGTATGCCCTTTATGCTGTACCGGTAAGGATGGAGATTCGTTTGATCTTGAAGACCTGTCCCCATACGGCAAGGTGGGTGACCGGTTGTGGGTGCGCGAATCTTGCGCGGCAGAAGCGCGTGAGATTGACGGTGTGGACGGGGTGTGCGGGGTGAGATACATCGCCGATGGCCAATTCATCCAAATTAAAGAAAGCCAAGAAGCTGGGGATAGATGGGAAGCTGGGGATAGATGGCTTGATCTCTACTGGTACAGGGCAAAGGGAATGCCTCTCGGCAAGGGGAGGAAAGTTCCGTCCATCCACATGCCGCGCTGGGCCTCGCGGATCCTGCTGGAAATCACCGGGGTACGTGCAGAACGGGTGCAGGAGATCAGCGATGAGGATGCTCTTGCCGAGGGGATAGCAAAAATATCCAAAGACGGAACAACCTGGAAATACGGGATCCCTGATAGGGACGGTTATCCTGGAGAAGATGATTCCGGATGGCTATGGCGTGACTGGAAAGCAAATCCGAAGATTGCATTCGCTCGACTCTGGGATTCCATCTACGCCAGTCGTGGCTGTGGGTGGGAGACCAACCCGTATGTGTGGGTAATCAATTT
>JADGBU010000121.1:0-898 GCA_015231295.1 Magnetococcales bacterium
GCGCAACGCGGAACTCAAGGAGGCCGCCTTGCAACGGGAGGTGGTGGATCAGATTTTGCGCCACGATCTCAAGAGTCCGCTGAACGCCATCGTCGCGGCTCCGGAGATTCTGTTGCACGAGTTGCAGCTTTCCAGCCATCAGGAGCGGTTGTTGCGCATGGTGGCCGAATCCGGCTATCTGCTGCTGGAGCAGATCAACCGGACGCTGGATCTCTACAAGATGGAGCGGGGGGCCTATCTTTATGAGCCGGTGGTGGTCGATCTGGTGGAGGTGCTGGAGCGCATCGGTCTGGAGATCGACGAAGCCATGCATACCCGGCGGTTGCGTTTCGAGGTGCGGATCGAGGGGCGTTCGCTTGCGGACTGGGACGAGGCGCGTTATCCGGTCACGGGGGATCCTTTGTTGTTGCGGGCGATGCTTTCCAATTTGATCCGCAACGGCGTGGAAGCCGCTCCGGTCGAGGGGGTGGTTTCGGTGGAGCTGGCGCGTCTGGAAGGATGGCATGTGCTGTCGGTGGTGAACCCCGGAGAGGTGGCCCCGGAGATCCGGGATCGCTTCTTCGAGAAGTTTTCGACTTTCGGGAAAAAACGGGGCACCGGACTGGGCACCTATTCCGCCCGTTTGATCGCGCAGACCCATGGAGGCACCATCCGCCTGGATCTCTCACGGCCCGGCTGGACCGTGGTCGAAGCCCGGTTGCCGATCGGTTCCCCGGAGCTGCGGAGTCCCGGAAACGCGGGTGAAAGGGTGTAAAAAACCTGTTTACCTGGAAATCGATCTGTGATATAGGCTATAAACTGAGTCGGCAGTCGTATCGAGAGCAAAGCCTTGTTCGCATGCTGTAGGATCGTTCTGCCAAAATGTTTAGCAACCATCAGGAGTGAAGTGAGAGTACCA
>JADGBU010000121.1:1021-8196 GCA_015231295.1 Magnetococcales bacterium
CAGCGCCATTTCCGGCAGCGGATTCCGTACCCTGGCCGAAGGTCAGCGGGTGGAGTTCAACGTGGTTGCCGGTGACAAGGGGCCCAAGGCGGAAAACGTCGTGCCTCTGTAAACATTCAAAAGGTCGGCGGGGAGACTCTCCCGCCGGCCTTTTTTTGATCGGAATGGTGAAACTGTTTTGTTTTTTATCCTATTTATAGTTGACCGGTCGATTATTATTCCGGATCGTTCCTTGCCCGGAGGGGAAGCGCGGTGAAAAGTGCTTTCGCATGGGATGATACTCGCGGTATGCTGTCGCATCCATAAAGGTTGTGGGATTCGGTTCGGGTCCGGATGGCCGGACGATGGCGGAATCCCGTCCGTGAAGGAGCGAAATTCATGAATCGCAATGCAGATCCGGCCTCTCCCGATGCCCTCTCTCTGAACGAGTCGGCGCGGGATGAACTCACCCGCCGTGGCGGAGAGCCGGACTCGGCCTCTTCCCCCGGCGTGGCACTGAGCGAGGAGGCGTGGCGCGCCCGGTTGCCCCCGGAACGGTACGAGGTGTTGCGGCGGGAAGGAACCGAACGCCCCTTCAGCAGCCCCCTCTATGAAGAGCATCGCGCCGGTCGTTTTCTCTGCGCCGGATGCGGAGAGGAGCTTTTCACCTCCCGCATGAAGTATGACAGCGGCACCGGTTGGCCCAGTTTCTTTGAAGTGCCGGCGGGACGACTCGAAACCAGAGTCGATCGCAAGCTGTTCATGCCCCGCACCGAGTATCACTGTGCCCGTTGTGGGGGACATCAGGGGCATGTGTTCGATGATCCGGGGTCTCCGTCGGGCAAACGTTACTGCAATAATGGATTGGCACTCCGGTTTGTGCCGGATGGGGAGCCGGGGAGATGAACCGATTCGAACCGACACGACGGCTTTTTCTGTTGCAGGGATTGGCATTGGGCGTCGCTTTGGGCGGTGGCGGCTGCGCGGCGATGCCGATTCGTCAGGGAGTCCGGATGCTGGAGGGGCCGGGGCGTCTGGGCGGGAGTCCGGCACGGGTCGATGGCATCGTGAAGCCGGGAGAGACGGTGACGACCGGAGCGGGTGCCCGCATGGTGCTGGTGATGGGAGAGGATGCCTTCCTGTTGGGCGAGCAGACCACGTTGCACTTTCACGAAGCCCCCATGCCCACGCCCACCCCGACCCCCGAACCCGAATCCACCAACCGGAAAATCCCTCCCGAACCGGAAACGGCACTCAAGCCGGTCGGTTTCACGTTGCAATCGGGTCGGGTGTTGTCGGTGTTCGGGGCCGGTCCCCGGACCCTGATGGTGCCGACGGCCACCATCGGCGTGCGCGGCACCGGATTGTTTCTCCAGGTGGCCCCGGAACAGGATTACCTTTGTCTCTGTTACGGACGGGTCGAGATTCGCATGAAGCACGCCCCCGGCAACGTCGAAACCCTGGAAGCCCATCACCATGCGGCCCGTTATCTGGGGGAGAAGGCCGCGCCGCGCAAGGCGCCGATGCTCAATCATACCGACGAGGAGCTGTTCATGCTCGAAGCTCTGGTCAACCGTCGTCCGCCGTTCGAGGCGGGGGGGTACGCTCCCGGGTATTGAATTCTCTGCGTCAGAATCCTTTACATCCATATTTGTTGGCTTGACTTGCCTGCTGAACGCGCTTGTGCGAAGATCTGTGCGAATTCGATGATGGATGGTGGCACGGTTCCGATTCGATCCGGCAGCTTCAGTTCGGCATCAGGGTGAACAGGCATGCAAGAAGAGCGGGAACAGGCGGTCTTTGCGTCGCGGCGACGACATGAGCGGGTTTTGTTCAAATATCGCGCCGAGTTGACGTTGAATGGCGGCATGGTCGTGGATGGAATAACCAAGGATGTTTCTTTGGGAGGGGTTTTCATCTCCACGGTTGCTCCTCCGGAGGGCGTTTGTATCGGGGATACGGGTATGATCCGTCTGACGGTGTTGAATCTCAAGAAGGAGTTGCCCTGTCGGGTGGTTCATGTCAAGGCCGAGGGGATCGGTTTGACCTTGTACGATGCCGGGGACAGCATGAACGTGGTGTTGCGTGCGCACACTTCGGAAGAGGGGGATGCGTTGCCATGAGTGCTTCGGATTCCGCCCCGGGCAGCCTGGCGGCCAAACGTCGGGAACAGAACAAAAAAGCCGCCGAGCAGCGTCGTCACGCACGTTATGGCATGCGTTTTCCCGTCACCTTGACCTTCGAGGATGGAGAGGTCGTTCAAGGATTTTCGGAAGATGTCAGCCTGACCGGCTTTTTTGTCGTCACCCGGTTGGTGGAGGGGGCCAGCTTTTTGGATCGTTTCGGCAAGGGAACGATCGAGTTGGGCAAGGATCGATATACCTTTCAATGTCGGGTGGCGCGCCAGACCGCACAAGGGATCGGGGTGTTGCTCACCAAGGATTACGCCATTCTGGGCTATGCGATCACCCGCTATGTGTTCGATGGCATCTCCTCTTTGCGGTTGACCTGACGCTCCACGCCCGGGACTTCGGTGTTCGGGATCCTGAAATTTAATAGAAATTTTTTATAGAATTGAGAATATCGAATCCTTTTGGTATCTGAGGATCAAATTTTTCAGGCGCGCACTTCTTACCTCTTCTTTTCTTTTTTTTACGAAATTTGTCCTTTCTTTTCCGGTCGGGCCGCTTTTTCCTGTCGCCTGGGGCTGAAGGTATGGTTTGACAGGAAAGGTGTGCGTCTGATACATTCGGTGACAAGAGGTTTGTTTGTGGGCCGGAGGCGTGGTTGGTCGCTCAAGAGATGCCATTTGGGAGAAATTCATGCGTGGCGCGCGCAAAATGCGACTTTTTGCCGCTTTTGGTCTGCTGGCCTTCGTGGTTCTGGTAAGCCTTGTCGGTTTTTTTCATCGCCAAGTGTTGACGGGTCAGATCCTCGAATTGGGTGAAACCAATCATCGATTGTTTGCCTCTCTGCTTGCCAACGGCATGTGGAGTGCGTTGGAACCTCTCGTCGTGCCCGACGATCCGAACGTCACCCTGGAGCGCATCCGGTCGCAAGATGGACCGCTCCTCGCGCAACTGCAATCGTTTACCCGTGATTTTTCCATCGTTTCGATCCGGCTGTACAACAGACAAGGCAGAATCGTGCTCTCCACCGAGCGCACGGAGGTCGGTACCACGCCAGAGGCGGGAGAGGGGTTCCGCGTCGCCCTGGAGGGGCAATCGCGGCATCGTTTCCAGTCGGGCGACTCCGGTGCTCCCGCCGAGAAGACCGCTTCGAATGTCGCTGCGTTGCTGATCAGTCATCAACCGCTGCGGCATGGGGCTGACGTCACCGTGTGGGGCGTGGTCGAAATCCGGCAGGATGTGACCGCCCAGATCATGCCGATCAACCGCTCCTTGCTCAAGGAGTTGATCACCACGGGTCTGTTTGTGCTGGTGCTGGTGCTGCTGTTCGTGATCGTGATCCATCGTCTGAAGCGCGATATACGCGCCCACGAGCAGAACCGGATCCGCTATGTACAGCAGATTCAGCAAGACAAGGAGAACCTGGAAAAACGGATCCAGGAGCGGACCCGCGAATTGACCCGAACCAATCAGGCCCTCAAGATCGAGGTCGAGGTGCGGCGTCAGGCGGAAGCGGAGTTGTGTCTGGCGGCGAGCGTCTACCAGAACACCACCGAAGGGATCATGGTGATGGATGTGAATGGCCGGATCGAATCGGTCAATCCGGCCTTCGTGACCATCACCGGCTTCAGTGAGGATGAGGCGGTGCATCAACCGATGCGTCTGCTCTACTCCCCGCAGCATGACGAGGCGTTCCATCGGCAGATCGAGCAGGAACTCGCCACCAAGGGAAGCTGGCGCGGAGAGATGTGGAGTCAGCGCAAGAATGGCGCGGTCTATCCGGAGTTCGCCAACATCAACGCCATCCGCGACGGCGATGGGAATATTCGTCAATTCGTCAAGGTGTTTTCCGATCTTTCCGGCATCAAGAGTTCCGAACAGCAGCTCGATTTTCTGGTGCATCACGACTCGCTCACCGGTCTGCCCAACCGGTTGCAGCTCAAGGATCGGATGCGGCAATCGTTTTCCTACGCGGTTCGGTTCAATCAGATCGTGGGGATTCTGTTTGTCGGGCTCGACCGTTTCACCCTGATCAACGAAGCGGTGGGGCGCAACATCGGCGATCGGATTCTGCGCGATGTGGCGGTGCGTCTGACTCAATGTCTGCGCGATGAGGATTCCCTGGCGCGGGTCGGCGGGGATGAGTTCGTGGTGGTGGCCACCGGTCTGTTGCAGGGCGGCAACGCCGGACGGATCGCCAGAAAACTGCTCGCCGCCCTGAGCGAACCGTTCCTGGTGGAAAAGGAACGCTATTATCTTTCCGCCAGCATCGGCATCACCCTCTATCCCGTGGATGCCGGAGATGAGGACAATCATCTCAAGAAGGCCGAATCCGCCATGCGTCGGGCCAAGGAGCAGGGGGGCAACGCGATTCATTTTTTCACCCAGGAGATCGATGCGGTTTCGGCCAAACGGATGGCGATCGAAAACGGTCTGCGTCTGGCCCTGGAACGGGACGAACTCTTTTTGCACTATCAGCCCCAGATCGATGTGTCGTCGGGTCGGCTGGCCGGGGTCGAGGCCCTGGTGCGCTGGAGAAGTCCCGAGATGGGGCTGGTTTCACCGGTCAATTTCATCCCGATCGCCGAAGAGAGCGATCTGATCTCCGCCATCGGCGACTGGGTGCTGCGCACGGCCTGTCAACAGCACATGATCTGGCAGGAAGAGGGGTTCGCCCCGGTGCGGGTGGCGGTCAATCTGTCGGCGCGTCAGTTTCAGCATCGGGATCTGGCCAAGAAGGTGAGTCGCATCCTGCTCGATACCGGCATGGATCCCCATTATCTGGAACTGGAACTCACCGAAGGGATGTTCATGCGGGATGTCAATCAGACCGTCTCCACGCTTCACGCCCTCAAGGCGATGCAGCTTCAGCTCTCCATCGACGACTTCGGCACCGGATACTCGTCGTTGAGCTATCTCAAGCGGTTTCCCATTCACACGCTCAAGATCGATCGCGCCTTCGTGCGCGACATCATCGCCGATCCGGATGATGCGGCCATCACCAAGACCATCATCTCCATGGCCAAGAATCTCAATCTTCAGGTGGTCGCCGAAGGGGTGGCCTCTCCGGATCAACTGGAATTTCTCCGCTCCCTGGGATGTGATCTGGTTCAGGGATTTTTGTTCAGTCAACCGGTTCCTCCAGAGGAGATCGCGCTTTATCTGGAAGAGGATCGGCTTTTCAAGGAACGTCCGACTTTCGCGCCCAAACTGCATTCCAGTGGGGGATCGGTCATCGTCTTTCCAGAGGCATTCAGGGGACAGGATAAGGGTTGAACCATGAAAAAAATGGATTTTTTCAAAAATCTCCCCATCGGGCGCAAATTGGGAATCGCCTTTGGAATCACCGGGCTGATTTTTCTGAGCGTGGTCTGGCAGTTTTACGGCGCGCTGTTCGATTCCTTGTCCTCCTACGAATTCCTGAAAAGTGAATACGGCGATCGCAAGGATCATTTTCTGAACATTCACCGTTACCTGCTGGAGGCCAGACGGGGAGAGAAGGATTTCCTGGCCCGCAAGGATGTCAAATATGTCGATCTGGTGGCCAAACAGGTGGCCGTGGCCAAGAAGGAGGCCGATCACCTGAGCCATCTGAAAGAATCGGTCGGCGGCATGAGCGGACCCCAGATGGCCGATCAGATCCGGGGACTGGTGGACAGTTATCACGAGGCGTTCCAGGCCATCGTCGATGCCTGGAAGATTCAGGGGCTGGATCATGAAACCGGCTTGCAGGGTCGGTTCCGCAAGGCGGCCCACGAGGTGGAAAAGATTCTCAACGATTTCGATGTGGCCCAACTGGTGGTGGATCTGGGGGATCTGCGGCGCAATGAAAAGGATTTCGTGGTCCGGGGCAAATCCAAGTATGTGACCCAGTTCCAGGGACAGGTGACGGAGTTCAAGACCCATCTTGCCGGCTCCCGGGTCAATCCGGAGTTGAAGAAAAAATTGGAACAGGCACTCACCGAGTATCAGTCTGCGTTCGACGCGTTCGGAGCGGTGCGTCACAAGGAGGTGCTGTCCCAATTGGAAGATCCGGTCTATCTGCGCATGAGCGAAAAGGCGCATGTGATCGAAGGATTGCTGCTGTCCCATTATGTGCCCGGCATCTGGCAGAATCTGTTGATGATGCGGCGTCATGAGAAGGACTATCTCATGCGCCTGCAGGATAAATATGTGACCCAATTGCGGGATCTGGCGTCGCTGATCGTCTCCAATGTCACCGACTCCGGGATTCCGGGGGCGACCAAGGAGCGGATTCTGACCCATTTGGTTGAATACGAGGAGAGTTTCGTCGCTCTGGTGGCGCAGAACAAGCGCATCCAAACGGCGAACGAAAAAATGCGGGATGCGGCCCACCGGATGGAGCCGATCATCGAGGAGAATCTGGCGGCGGCGGTGGAGCAGATGAAACGGCTGGAGGATCAGACAGTTGCGGATTCCCGCAAGCGCGCCATGGTGGCCCTGGTGGTGGCGGTGGCGGCGGGCGTTCTGGCGACGATCTTTTCGATTCTCATCACCCGTCTGATCATCGGCCCTCTGGCCACGCTCAACCAATTCGCCCGTCAGGTGGCCACCGGGGATCTGAATGCGGGAGTGGATTTCAAGCGTTCGGATGAGATCGGGCAACTGGGTCTGACCATGAATCAAATGGTCGCCTCCTTGAGGGATCTGGTGGTCAGCATGTCGGGAAACGCGCGGGATCTGGAGAAGTCGGCCATGGAACTGGCGGAAGTTTCCACCCAGTTGAGCGGCAGTTCCGCCACCATGACCGAAAAGGCCGGCATGACCGCCGCCGCAGTGGAAGAACTGAGTGCCACCATGACTCAGGTCTCCTCGTCGGCGTTGGATGCGAGTGCCAATCTGGCCAGCATCGCCACGGGAACCAGTCAGGCCAGCAGCAACATCCAGTCGGTTTTCGAGGCCTCCCAGGAGACCTCCACCGTGTTGAGTCAGGTGGCCGAGAGCACCGAACAGGTGAGCCGGGAGCTGGTTTCCATCGCCGACGGGGCGGTGCGTGCCAATCATTCGGTCACGTCGGCGGCCAGTTCGATCCAGGATGTGACTGCC
>JADGBU010000121.1:8237-10773 GCA_015231295.1 Magnetococcales bacterium
CTCCCAGAAGGCGTCCGATCGGATCATGAGTTCCGAAGGGGTGATGGTGCAGTTGGCCCACTCCGCCCAGGAGATCGGGTCGGTGGTGGAGGTGATCAACAACATCGCCGAACAGACCAACATGTTGGCCCTGAATGCCTCCATCGAGGCCGCCGGGGCCGGGGATGCGGGCAAAGGGTTTGCGGTGGTGGCCAACGAGGTCAAGGAGTTGGCCCGGCAGACCGGCTTCGCCACCCAGATGATCCAGGAACAGGCCGGTGCGATCAAGGGGCAGTCCGGAGAGGTCTCCGATGCGATCCGGGACATCATCGGCCTGATCGAGGGGATTTCCGAGGCCAACAGCGAGATTGCCCAGGCGGTCACGACCCAATCGGCGGCGGCGGAGTCGGTTTCGTTGGCCATGGAGATTTCCGCCGGTGAAACCAATGAAGTGACCGAGCGGTTGGGTGTGGCGGTGGAGCGGATCTCCGAAAGCTCCGGACAGGTGATGCAGGTGTTCAACCGCATGCTGGAGGTGAGCAGTCAGATGGGACAGGCCAATGATGGGATCGGGCATGTCTCCCGGAGTGTTCACAACGCCTCCCATGGAGCCGAGGAGATCACCCGCAGCGTGACCGAGGCCGCCATCGCCACCGGCGAGATTGCGCGCGCCATGTCGGCGGTCAACGAAGAAGCGGGTCAGATGCGTACCATCAGTAGCGTACTCGATCAGCGGGCCAGTCAACTGACCGGCATGGCCAGCGAACTGAAAGGATTGGTCTCCCGCTTCAAGGTGTGAAATGGGGTGGGGTCCAGGGGCCATTGGCCCCTGGTCGGGTCCGGGGGCGAAGCCCCTGGGCGGTTCAAACACAAAATTTCCGCCAATCCACCCCATCAAACCTTTCACGTCTGACCATCAACACGCTGAAAACGCATCAATCTATTGTCCCTCTTCCCCCGGATTCACCGCTTCCTGCCTCTGCATGATTTCCAGGGTCATGATGACCATCTGATTGAAAGAACGCCGTTCCACCTCCGCCTTGCTCCCGAGCCATTCGGCGAGGGTTTCCGGAAATCGCAGCGATTTTTGCACCATTCTGATTTTCTTGTCGGCTTTCATGATCGGGTTGGCTCCCAGGGTTTGAAGTGAGTTCTGACCGGCATGATCCAGGAACGGGTGGAAAAAAATCAGTTGCATGACTTCAGCATCCGATCGATTCGTGTCGAGTGTTGGCGCGGGTGGCTTTTGAGCGTAGAATGATGCGTCGTCAGGTATCCATGGATGGGAACGATGGGTTGTGGAGGCGGGTGGTCATGAGGGTGGAAAGTGTGGTGCTGGTTCACGGTTTATGGCTCGATGGCACGGAGTTCAAATGGTTGGATGAATGGTTGCGTCACGATGGATATCGGGTGTTGACCTTCCAATACCCCACCGTGCGCCGCGATCTGAACGAAAACGCCGAAGGTCTGTGGGAATTTCTGGAGTTGCGTTTCGGTGCGGGCATGAAACAGGTCGGAGCGGGAACGGTCCATCTGGTCTGTCACAGTCTCGGGGGGCTGGTGGCGTTGCGCATGCTGGAACCCGAAGCCCCGATCGGACGGATGGTGGCGTTGGGCAGTCCATTCCAGGGATCGTTTTCCGCGCAGCGCATGGCCCGCTGGGCCGGAGGCTCCTGGCTGCTCGGTCGCAGTCTGACCGGTGCCCTGGATGGTCAGCGGGAGATGCGGGTTCCTCCGGGACGCGAAATCGGGGTGTTGGCGGGCATGCTGCCTTTGGGTCTGGGAAATCTGGTCTGGGGTCTGGACGCGCCCAACGATGGGGTGGTTTCGGTATCCGAAACCCGTCTGCCGGGAGCGATCCACGCCACCTTGCCGATGATGCATGTGGGATTGGTGTTTTCACGTCGCGCGGCCCACTGGGTGCGACATTTCTTGAAAACGGGAGAGTCGGAATGGTGAAGCGGTCGCGGATGCGGGTGCAGGGGAGTCGTCCATGAAACCGGGTGCCACGGGATGGATACGGGTGGTGCATGCGGCAGGCTATTCGATGTTGGGATTCCGGGCGGCGTGGCAGCATGAAGCGGCCTTCCGCCAGGAGTCGATGCTGACGCTGCTGATGTTTCCCCTGGGATTGTGGCTCGGAGAGAACGCCGTGGAGCGGGGGTTGCTGCTTGGCTCTCTGCTGCTGGTGCTGGTGGTGGAGCTGCTCAACTCGTCGGTGGAGGCGGTGGTGGACCGGATCGGGCCGGAGCGTCACCCCTTGTCGGGCCGGGCGAAGGATCTGGGCTCGGCGGCGGTGTTTGTGTCGCTGCTGCTGGTCGGGGTGGTGTGGGGATTGATTCTGCTGGAGCGGTTGACGTGACCGGAGTCGGATGCGGTTGACAAGGGAGCGCGGGGCATGTCGGAGAAAATGGTGCAGCGTTTCCTGATGGCCTTTCTGGTGGTGGTGCTGGCTCTGCTCGGGGTGCGTCTGGGCAAGAGCATGTTCACGCCGCTACCTTCTTCGGTATCGGGACCGGCTCCGACCCGGACGATCACCTGGAGACTGGGCGTGGGC
>JADGBU010000122.1:0-2755 GCA_015231295.1 Magnetococcales bacterium
GGGATGACGCTTTGGCGTTCTCCTGTTTTCGCAAGGCGGCGGAACTCGGGGATGTGAAGGCTCTGTACAACCTGGGCGTGCTGTTCGAGCAGGGACGCGGCACCGCCAGGGATGATCTCCAGGCGGCGGACTGCTTCCGCAAGGCGGCGGAGCAGGGACACGCCATGGCCCAGTTCAATCTGGGGATTCTCTGCGAGAACGGGCGGGGGCGGTTGCCCAAGGATGATCAGCAGGCGGTATCCTGGTGGATCCAGGCGGCCAAGCAGGGGCATGCCAAGGCGCAGTTCAATCTGGGGATCATGTTCGAAAACGGACGCGGCGTGCCGAGAGATTTCGCCCAGGCCATGTACTGGTATCGTCAGGCGGCGGAACAGGGCAATCCCAAGGCGCAGTTGAATCTCGGCTTCATGTACGCGGATGCCCGTGGCGTGCCCAGAGATGACATGCGGGCCGTCACCTGGTTTTTCAAGGCGGCGCAACAGGGGGATCCGATCGCCCAGTACAATCTGGGCATTGCCTACGATGTCTGGCATGAGTTGGCCAACGATCCCAATCAGGCGGCCTTCTGGTTTTTGCAGTCCGCGCGCCAGGGTCATATCGGGGCGCAGTTCAATCTGGCGGTGAAGTTCGCCAGCGGAGAAGGGGTGCCGAAGGATTTGATTCAGGCGGTTTACTGGTATCACAAATCGGCGGATCAGGGGCATGCGGGGGCGCAGTTCAATCTGGGGGTGATGTACGCGGTGGGTCGCGGTGTGCCCCAGAACGATGAACAGGCGATCTACTGGTATCGCAAGTCCGCCGCTCAGGGGGATGCCAATGCCCAGTGCAATCTGGGGTTCATGCACGAGCATGGCCACGGCGTGCCGAAAGATGATAAATTGGCACTCTACTGGTACATGCACGCGGCGGATCAGGGACACGCCGGAGCGCGCTTGAATCTGGGTGTCAAGTATGCTAATGGTCAGGGAGTGATTCAGGATCCGGTGGTGGCTTATGCCTGGCTCGATCTGGCTGCCGGACAGGGGGCGGTGGATGCCCAGGCGACCCGCGAGTCGGTGGTGCGGCAGATGAGTCCGGAACAACTGGAAGAGGCCAAGATTCTGGCCCGGAAATGGGCCGAGAAACCGGTCGGCTCCTGGCGGAATAGCCCGGAGGGGTGGGCCGGTCGCACGGTGTGACGCTTCGAGAAGGATGGTGGTCATGGATGAAACGATGCAGGAACGGCCCTTTTACGAGATTCATGTATTTTGTTGTGTCAACGTTCGGGCGGAGGGGCATCCCCGTGGGGATTGCGCCGGGCGGGGTTCGGTGGATCTGCATGCCTATCTGAAGGGACGCGCCAAATCGATGCCGCAGTTGGGTGCGATTCGCATCAATCAATCCGGTTGCCTGGATCGTTGTGAACTGGGGCCGGTGCTGGTGATCTATCCGCAGGGGGTGTGGTATCACTATCGCACGCAAGCCGATGTGGATGAGATTTTAGATCGTCATCTCGTGGCCGGGGAGGTGGTGGAACGGCTGCGGTTGAAGAACGACGCGCTGCTGCCGCCTGTTTAGAGACGAGGGTGCTCGGGATTGGTGCGGAATTTTCGGGAAGAGTGGTGATGAGTGCATCCAAGAGTGGGTTCAGAGCCTGGCCATGGGTGGTGCTGACGCTGGTGATCGGTGGCCTGGTGGGATATCTTCAGAGCAGACCCGAGCCTTCGACCCGCTCCCGTTTTGTCTCCGTGGATACCAAGGATACCAACAAGACGCCCCGTCTGCCGTTGGCGCCTCACGTCCACCAGTTGCGGGCGCGACCCGATGAGGCCATGGCCCGTTCCACCACCGGTCTGCCGATGCGCTTTCGCCTGATGGACAGGCGGACCATGCGGATCGATCAACTGGTGATCGCCGTGGGTGAACTGCACGCCACCCCCTGGGGCGGCTGGATTCTGCCCCGCGCCTACGCCCCCGATCTGATGATTCGGGATGGGGAGGCGGTCCACGGTCCGGAAGGCCATGTGAATCCGGCGGTCTGGGTGGAGTTGCAGAATCAGGACCGGAAATCGTTTTACGAGGGGTGGCTGTTTGCCCGCGACTCGGCCCAGACCGCCTGGGATCATCCCCGGTTCGATTTGACCTTTCTGGGCAGCGGGGACGGCGCGTCGGAGCGGCGATGAGCGATTGGCTGTCGCCGGAACGGGGCGCGCTGTTGCTGACCCTGGTGTCCGCCGCCGAGGCGGGGTGCCGGGATGAGGTGCCGGTGGGGGCTGTGATGTGCGACGCCCTGGGGCGGATTCTGTCGGCTCAGGGCAATGACTGCGTGACACGTTCGGACCCGGTGGGCCATGCGGAGATGCGTGCCCTGGGTCAGGCCGCCCGTCGGCTGCGCAACTATCGGTTGCCAGGCACCCGGTTGTTCATCTCCCTCGAAGCCTGTCCTTTGTGTCGCGAGGCGGTCGGGCTGTCGCGGGTGTCGCAAATCGTCTGCGCCGCCCGGCGCGACCCGGAAAGCACGGCGCAGCCGGAATCCGGTTTCTTTCAGGATCAAGCTCTTGAGTCGGCCTCGGTGGCGTTGTTGCACTTTTTTTTCGCCAGGAAACGCGCAGACTTGAAATGTGATGGGAAATCTGTTTTAATCTCCTGATTCCAACGAACGGGAATCGAAGCGCTCCACTTCGAGGGTTCGTCGGAAGGCCAGCCGCGATGGCATGATTGCTCGCGGAGAGATGACCGAGCGGTTGAAGGTGCACGCCTGGAAAGCGTGTGTACT
>JADGBU010000122.1:2876-8078 GCA_015231295.1 Magnetococcales bacterium
GCAACAAAAACCCGTGAACCCCGTCAGGACCGGAAGGTAGCAGCGGCAGCGGGATCTTTTGTGTGCCGTATATCACCTGACCGGAGCCGCCCTTAATTTAGGGTACTCTGCATGTCCTCTTATGTTGTGCTGGCGCGCCGCTGGCGTCCGAGGAATTTTGATGCCCTGGTTGGTCAGCAACATGTGGTGCGGGCCTTGCGGAATGCCATCACCGCCGGAAGAGTCCCCCACGCTTTTCTGTTTTCCGGAACCCGTGGCGTTGGCAAGACCACTCTGGCGCGCATTCTGGCCATGCGGCTCAACTGTCGCGCCACGGAGACGCCAGAACCCTGCGGCGTGTGTGACTCCTGCCAGGAGGTGATCGCCGGATCCCATCCCGATGTCATGGAGATCGACGCCGCTTCCCGCACCAAGGTGGAACAGATGCGGGAGTTGTTGGAACTGGCTCCCTACGCTCCGGCCTCCTCTCCTTACAAAGTCTTCATTCTCGACGAAATTCATATGCTTTCCACCCAGTCTTTCAACGCCCTGTTGAAGACCCTGGAAGAGCCTCCCCCTCACGTCAAATTCATTTTCGCCACCACCGAGCCCCGCAAGATTCCGGCCACCATTCTGAGCCGTTGTCAGCGGCACGACTTGAAACGGGTCACGCCCCAACTGCTGATCGGTCATCTGGAGACCATCTTGCAGAAAGAGGGATTGCCCTGGGACGCGACGGCCCTGGAGGCGGTGGTCCGGGCGGCGGATGGGTCGGTGCGGGATGGATTGTCGTTGCTGGATCAGGTCATCGCCCACGGCAACGGCGAGGTGCGGATGGAAGCGGTGCAGCTTCTGTTGGGTCTGACCGATCTCGAAGCCGTGGAACGTCTGCTCTCTCAGGTATTGACCGGCAACGGGGTCGAGGTGTTGAACGCGGCGGAACAGTTTCACGCCGGAGGGGTGGAACCGGTCGCCCTGATGCGCGATCTGCTGGATCTGGTGCATCGTCGCGCCCGCGCCCGGGTGACGGCCTCGCCGCCGCCGACCACCGGACCGAGCCTGGAACAGTTGCAAATGGTCTATCAGACCTTTCTCAAGGGCGAAGGGGAGATCAAACAGGCGGAACAGCCGGCCCAGGCTCTGGAAATGGTCTTGCTGCGCGCCACCTATCTCAAGCCGATTCCGGATCTGGAGCGGTTGATCGCCGGTCTGATGTCCGGTTCGGGAACGCCGCCTGCGGGGGGGCGTGAAGCGATGGGATCGGGTTCGGCGGCGGGTTCGTCCGTCCGGTCGGCGTCGGCCTCCGGGGGGTCGAATCTCTCCGCTCCGGTCGCGGAGCGGTCCGGGTTGACGGCGGGCGTGGAAAGGCCGCGCGCCGATCCTCCGTTCGCGCTGGGTCCGGAACCGACGGTGGAGAGTCGTCGGTCGGATGCGTCGCATTTGGAGCCGACGGTTGCCGTCTCCGCCTCTCCGGGGGAGATCGCCATCTCCCGAAGAGGCGCGGCAGGAGGAGAGACCCCCGGCGCGACCGGCGCGGGAGTCGGACGCGACCGGCTGGAAGCGGATGCGGAAGTGTTGACTTCCTGGGCTCAACTGTTATCCTCCGCCAGCGAACAGGCGCCGGAGGTGGCACGCAAGATGCGGGGGCAGGTCGCCTGTCTGGCGTTCGGGGTGCCGCCGGAGGGCGGGGCATGTTGTCTGCGTGTGCGACTGGTGGATGCCTGTTTCGGTGTGCCGGAACGGATGCGGGAGTCGTTGGAAGGGTTTCTGCGGGAGCAGGGCCGGTCGGACATTCGGGTGATCGTCGAACCTCCCTCTTCGGCTCCCCGGCCCGAAACCTATCAGGAGCGCACGGAACGGCTGGACCTGGAGTATCGTCAACGGTTGGAGCAGGAGATGCGTCAGCGTGAGGATGTGCAACGACTGATGAAAATATTTTCAGCCAGAATGATCTCTGTGGAACCATTGCCGGGTGGAAGTGGTCCAAATTGAGTGCCGAGACAGGAGAACCAAAGCGTGAAGAATATCGGTGACATCATGAAACAGGCACAGGCCATGCAGAGCAAAATGGCCAAGATGCAAGAAGATTTGGCCGCGCTGGTGCTTACGGGACACTCCGGCGGGGGGATGGTGCAGGTGGTGATCAATGGCAAGCAGGAGGTGCTGCGGGTGCGCATTGATCCTTCGGTGGTTTCGGGCGACGACATCGAAATGCTGGAAGACCTGGTGGCGGCGGCTTTCAACGACGCCCAGCGCAAAGTCCAGGAGGCGACCCGCGAGAGCATGGCTCAGATCACGGGTGGCCTCAAAATTCCCGGTATGAACTTACCTTTCTGATACCCTTTCCGGATCCGGAGTTCTGGTGTGAAAGGGTTGCCATCCCTGGAGCGGGCGGTGGTGGTACTGTCTCGCTTTCCGGGCGTGGGGCCCAAAAGCGCGCGACGCATGGTCTATCACCTGTTGCGTCGGGGTGACGAGGCGATTCTCGATCTCGTCACGGCGTTGGAGGGGCTTCGGGAACGGATACGTCCCTGCGAACGTTGTCACAATCTCTCCGAAGGCGCATTGTGCTGGATCTGCTCCGATCCAAGTCGGGATCAGACGCGCCTCTGCGTCGTGGAAGAGCCTTCCGATCTGCTGGCCATGGAAAAGGCGGGTCTGTTCAGGGGTGTGTATCATGTGCTGGGAGGACGGTTGAGTCCTCTGGACGGGATCGGTCCGGATGCGTTGCATCTGGCCTCGTTGGAGTCCCGGTTGCAGGCGGGCGGATTCGTGGAGCTGATCCTGGCCACCAATCCCACCGTGGAAGGGGAAGCCACCGCCCATTTCGTCGCGCAACTGGCCGAATCCGTGGTGGCGCGCGTGACCCGATTGGCCCATGGCGTCCCCATGGGTGGTGAGTTGGAATATCTGGATGAGTCCACCTTGTATCAAGCCCTGATCGGTCGCAGAAATTTCAGATTCGATCCGTGAATGTGACAGGAAAGACTTGATAGTTCTTTTGCAGTGCAATATAATGGCTTTCCGTGCCGCGCTTACTGTGGAATCGAGTCGGCTGGCGAACATTCAAGGGGGTCGGATCCCCGATGTGACAGGATCCTCTCCTCAATAACCGGATGAGCGCGGCGGGTTCGCGGACTGCAACGGCGCGAATGGAACCTCAACCCCTGGAGGGCGTTTTCAATGAGTGAGCAAACAGCCCAATCAACGGCGGCATTTCCCTATCCGGGCATTCCCGGAACCGGGGATGGCTCCGACGCGGTTTCGTATGTGGAGACACGAGCCACAGATGGAGCCGCAGCCTATCCGATCACCTCGTCCACGAACATGGGCATGCTGTATCAGGTGGCGGTGGCCAATGGCGCGAAAAATGTCTGGGGCACCCCGCTGGCCTGGATGGAACTGGAGTCGGAACACTCTTCCGCTTCGGCCTGCGAAGGATTTGCCCTGGCGGGTGGTCGCGTGACCAACTTCACCTCCGGGCAGGGGCTGATCCTCATGAAGGAGGTGTTGTACACCATCTCGGGCAAACGCTTGCCCCAGGTGCTCAACATCGGAGCCCGTGCGCTCACCTCCCAGGCGTTGAACGTTCACGCCGGTCACGACGACGTGATGGGCGTGGCCGATAGCGGCTGGGGCATTCTGTTCGCCCACAGCGTGCAGGCGGCGGCGGATCTCTGCCTGATCGCCCGGCGCGCCTCCGAAGAGGCCCGCACCCCGATGATGAATGTCCAGGATGGCTTTCTGGGCACCCATACCATCGAGAATCTCAATTTTCCCGAAAACGAACTGATCCGCGAATATCTCGGGGATCCCCGTGAAAGAATGCGGGCCATCTTCGATCCCGCCACGCCGATGCAGATCGGTGTGGTGCAGAATCAGGATGCCTACATGCAGGGCAAGATCGCCCAGCGGCACTTTTACGACAAGTTGCCGGGCATCATCGAATCGTCCATGGACGAGTATTATCGTTTGACCGGACGGCGTTATCATCTGGTGCAGCCCGTGATGATGGACGATGCCGAATATGCCATCATCGCCATGGGCACCACGGCGGAAACCGCCATCTCGTCGATTCAGGTGGTCCGGGAGCAGTTGGGCGTCCGGCTGGGTGTGGTGATCGTCACCAGTTTCCGGCCCTTCCCGGCGGCGCAGCTCGCCAAGGCGATCGGACGTTGCAAGGCGGTCTCCGTGCTCGAACGGTGCGATATCCCCACCATGGTGGACAACCCCCTGACCACCGATGTCGAGGCCTCTCTGGCCAAGGCGGCCATGGGTCTGCCCGGCTTCGAGAAGATCGATCGGGTTCCGGTGGTTTTCTCCGGGGCGGCGGGTCTGGGATCCCGGGATGTCACGCCGGGTCACATGATGTCGGTGGTCCGCAACATGATCGCCGGTCCGGTGGCGGGCAAGCGGTTCTTCACGCTGGGCATCGATCATCCCACGGCTCTCTCCCAGGAGGAGGAGCCCGATGTGCGTCCGGCGGGATCGTTCTCGGTGCGTGCCCACTCGGTGGGTGGCTTCGGCTCCGTGACCACCAACAAGATCATCGCCACCATGTTGGGCGATATCTTCGGCTTCCGGGTGCAGGCGGCTCCCAAATACGGTTCGGAAAAGAAGGGTCTGCCGACCAACACCTATCTCACGGTGATTCCGGAAGGCAAGATTCTTACCCACTGCGAATTGAAACAGGTGGAGTTCGTTCCGCTGATGGATCCCACCACTTGGCATATGGGCAATCCGCTGGTGGGTCTGCAGCAGGGGGGTATCGTCTTTCAGCATACCGACGAAACCTCGGCCCAGGATCTGTGGGACTCCCTGCCGCCCTACGCCAAATATTTCATCAAGACCAACCGGATCCGGTTCTACGGGGTGGATACCATCCAGATCGCCCGTGAATCCTGCAAGAACGATTCGTCGCTGGTGCAACGGTTCCAGGGTGTGGTGCTGCTGGGCGTGTTTTTGCGGGTGACGCCGTTCCGCGAGAATGCCGGCATGACCGAGGAGGATCTGTTCCTCAAGGTGGCGAAACCCCTGACCAAGTATTTTGGCAAGCGCGGTTCCAAGGTGGTCGAAGACAACCTAGCCGCCGTGCAGAAGGGGTATCATCGGGTCATGGAAGTGACTCCCGAGATCATGGAAACCACACCCGCCGATCTGCTTGCCCAAGGCAAGGAGGAGTGGGACGCAAAAGGCAAGGACGTCAACGCGTTCTTCATTTAG
>JADGBU010000122.1:8110-10757 GCA_015231295.1 Magnetococcales bacterium
TGACTCAGCGAGCGTTAATCTATTCCGAAGCCACTCCTCAATGGTACGACGCCAGTCGTGCCAGAGAGATCCTGAGCGCGTACAATTCGGGCGCGGGATCCGGGCAACCGGCTGATCCGTTTGTGGCGTGTTCCGTGGTTCCTGCGGGGACCGGTTCGTATCGCGATTTTTCCTATATCGCGCCGGATCTGCCCGAGTACGATGCCAGCCACTGCGTGGCCTGCATGGAGTGTGTCCAGAACTGTCCCGACTCGGCCATCTGGGGCAAGGTGTTGCCGCAGGAGAACGTCGATCTGGCCATGGAGGGCTTCATCGACGAGAACGACAAGGTGCTGTTGCGGGAACAACTCGTTCAGACCACCAAGTTCTGGAAGACCTACGACAAAAAGAAAAGCAAAGGCTCCGACGCTCCGGGTGGTGCCTGGTTCGGGATTTTCGTCGATCCCACCAAGTGCAAGGGGTGCGGCGAGTGCGTCACGGCGTGCGGCAGCCATAACGCCTTGAAGATGATCAAAAAAACCCCGGTCAATCTTCCGTCTTACTTCACGATCTGGGAGTTCTACAAGCAGGCTCCCCACACCCCGGAGCTGTACATCAATCCGAAGCTGAAAGTGGATATCATGCTTCGGGACGGGGCCAATCAGTATGTGGGCGGGGCCGGTTCCTGCATGGGATGTGGCGAGACTTCGGTGCTGCGTCAGTTCCTGGCCATGACCCATGCCAAGGTGGGTAACAAGTATGGTATCGTGGCCAATACCGGCTGCAATACCGTGTATGGTTCCACCTATCCCTACAATCCGTTCCGGGCTCCCTGGGTCAACTCGCTGTTCGAGAACGCCCCCACGGTGGCTATGGGCATTCGCAGCCACTGGGATCAGGTGGGCAAGAAGGATCATCACATCTGGGTGGTGGGCGGTGACGGCTCCATGCTCGACATCGGCTTTCAGTCCCTCTCCCGCATGCTGACCTCGGGCATGAACATCAAGGTGCTGGTGCTCGACACCCAGGTCTACTCCAATACCGGAGGACAGACCTCCACGGCCACCTTCATCGGCCAGGACGCCAAGATGTCGGTCCATGGTTCCCACGTGCAGGGTAAATGGGAACGCCGCAAGGAGATCGCCAATATCGCCTTGATGCATCCCCGCGTGTTCGTGGCTCAGACCGTGGGACCGATGATCAATCACTTCTACAAATCGATCGAGCAGGCTCTGGAGTTCGATGGGCCGGCCCTGATCAATGTCTACACCACCTGTCAGCCGGAACACCAAGTGGCGGATGATCAGTCGAATATTCGGGCGTTGATGGCGGTGGAGTCCCGGGCCTTTCCGGTCTTCATCTACGATCCCGATGCGGGTCCGACGTTGGCCTCCCGGTTGTCGTTGCAGGGCAATCCCTCGATGCGACGCGACTGGCACATCAAAAAAGATGCCAACGGCGAAGAAAAACCCGTTGATTTTATTGCCTTCGCCCGAGGCGAGGGACGTTTCCAGAAACATTTCGACGCCAATGGCCAGCCCAGTGAAGTGCTCAAGCTGTCCCAGAAGGATCGTCTGATGAACTGGCGTCTGCTGCAGGAGTTGGCACGGGTTCAGAACGAAGATTGGATGGAAGAACTCGAACGGAATGGATAATCGTTCCAGGATCAGATATGATCCTGACCCAAGGCTTCATGAGGCCATTCCAATATCTGACGGATCATGGGGAAGGAGCGAGAGCAATGGTGGATCGGGTCAACAGTACCCCGGATGGTAACTCCCCCGGAGGTTTCAAGGCCATGGATTTGAAAACGCTGGATCGGCAGATCATTCAGCAGGATGGCGTATATCAGGCGGATTTCCACTCCTGGCGGGTGGGAACCTTCTTTCAGCGGGTCTACAGCACCACGCATCAGCGCGGGGTGGGGTTCGAGGCGTTTTGTCGCGCCATCGAACCGGATGGCACGACCCGTTCGGCCACATCGATCTTTTCGTGCATCAACGATCCGGAAGATGTGGTGCAGATGGACCGGATGCGCATGTTGTTGCATTTCAAGAACTTCATGGCATCGGAAATCGAGGATCGCTGGCTGATCACCAATATGCATCCCCGGGTGATGCTGGGGGTCAAGGATCCGGACATCAAGTTTCTGGCCGAGTTGCTGGAATATACCGGCTTCCCGCCCCATCAACTGGTGATCGCCCTGCGGGAGCACGCGGGCAACTTCGAAACCGTGCTGACCCGTACCATGGCGCAGCTCAAGGAGTTGGGGTGTCTGGTGCTCTTCGACGACTTCCGCGCCGAGTCGGCCAATCTCGACCGGTTGTGGCGGCTGTCGCCGGATATCGTCAAGCTCGACCACTCCCTCATCGACAATGCGTTGAAGAGTGGACGGGCCAAACGGATGCTCTTCAAGCTGGTTTCGCTGATCCACGCCTCGGGCGGTCTGGTGCTGATGGAAAAGATCGAAACCGAACAGGAGGCGTTCCTGGTGATGCGCCTGGAGGCCGATTTCGTTCAGGGCCGCTATTTCGGCAATATGGAAAATCGTGCCACCCGGCGCAGTGCCGTGGACTGGGATGGCGCGTTCCGCAGCCTGGCTTCCCACTGTGAACGGGAGGTGTTCAAGGAGGTCCATCACCACAATCTGGAGATGGGGCAGTACACC
>JADGBU010000123.1:0-8534 GCA_015231295.1 Magnetococcales bacterium
CCAAAGAACAAGCCACTGACGATCAATAACAGAGCCAAGACCCCCGACATCATCCTGCAGGATGGCGACACGGTCAGCCTGATCAAGGACTTGAAGGTCAAAGGTTCATCTTCCGTGGTAAAGGTTGGGACCAAGGTCAAAATCAACCGCCTGGTCGAGGGTGACCATAACATCGACTGCAAAATTACCGGCATCGGGCCGATGATGCTCAAGTCGGAGTTCGTCAAGAAATCTTGAGAAAAGAGCGTCCCTGCGCTTGCAGCCCCAATGGCCGAAACGATGCTCAAGGCATCTTATTCACATGAAAACCATCCTGATCACCGGTTGTTCCAGCGGCATTGGCCAATGCGTGGCCTGCGGACTCAAAAAACGCGGCTATCGTGTTTTTGCCACCGCCCGCAACAGCGCGGACGTTGCAAGCCTGCGACAAAATGGTTTTGAGTTGTACTTATCAAGATTTGATCTGACAAACTCGGCCTCCCTCCCCTCCAACCCCCCTACCCTGCCTACAGCAGCTTAATCCGCCGAATCGCCGTGTACGGACCCGTATGCACGGTGGTGTGGGAGGGGGAAGGTCACAAGCCCCCCTATCCCGATTTCAATTTTTCGATTTGGAGCACAGCCACTTTCCGTGTAAACTTGAACATGGTCGGATGAGCGCACTCCTGCTTTAAATCATGGTTTGACGCTTGAGATACATTAATCCTGCGTCATCAGGGGCCGATGTTCCGGTCAGTTGAAACAAACAATAATTCTCCAATCTGAGCGTTATTTAAATATGATGAAAATCGAAAAAAAGCTGATTCTTGTTGTTGACGATTCTCCGGACAATATTGACCTTTTAAGCAGTTTGCTTGGAGATGTCTATAAAATAAAGGCCGCCACAAACGGGGAGCGTGCGCTTAAAATCGTCAATACTGAGCCCTATCCAGACTTGGTTCTACTTGATGTCATGATGCCAGTCATGGATGGTTATGAATTGTGCCGGACAATAAAAAATAACGACAAACTGAAACATATTCCTGTTATTTTTGTAACCGCCAGAACCGATGCCCATGATGAGAAACTTGGCTTTGAATCTGGCGCTGCGGACTATATCACCAAACCAATCAAACCAGAAATTGTCAAAGTTCGTGTTCGGACACATATCGAACTATCCGTTGCTCGAAAAGAATTGGAACAGTCTGCAAACGAAAACAAAGAAATGCTTGACCAGACTCTTGTCGGAGCCATGCGCGTTGTCTCTGACCTGCTGTCGTGGGCGAATCCAGCCGCTTTCTTGCGGGCGGCGCGTTTGCGAGCCTTCATGGTGGGGATGGTGGACGCCCTGCAGATCCAGGATGGTTGGCAATTGAACCTTGCGGCATCCCTCTCTCAAATTGGCATGGTCGCCATTCCGATGGATGAAATGCGCAAGTATTCAACCGGACAGGGTGTTTCGGTAAAATTTTTAAATCTTTTCAAACGACAGGGTGAAATAGGCGGACGGGCCTTGGAACAGGTGCCACGATTGAGCCTCGTGGCGAACCTGATTGCCAACCAGTTCCAACCGTTGCCAGCACCTGGAGAGTATCCGGCAGAGATCACCAAGCGTGATTTTTATCTTCTTGGAAGACAAATATTAAAGATAATTATAGACTTCGATCATTTTCTTCTGGGAGAAAAATCTTCCGGAGCGATCAAGAAAATGTTGAAGGATCCTCATTATGATCGACCGCTTGTCGAAACGCTCAACGGGGTCATTCAACAGATGTCCTGGATTCCTTGCGCCCTTCCCCCAAACAAATTGTTACCTGGCATGGTGATGGATGAACATATCATGCTCTCTTCTCGTCCAAACGACAAAATGATGAAAGGGACCGTGCTGACACCTGCCAAGGTGGGAGAATTGATCCTAGCATTGGATCGGGAGGGGCAGCGCCGATTGGTGCGTGTCAATGTACCCTTCAAGGTGGACAAGGATGGCAACCTGCCATCCATCCATGAAATGCAAGAACCGTTTCTCATGAATAAACCCGTTCAATCCGTAAGTCCAATCGATCTGAAAATTGTAGAACCCTTATTGATTGATATTTATGAATATATTCAAGACGACTCCCCGCTTGCAAAGCAGGGGGTTGCCAAACTTCTGGTCGCCGTGTCGGGTACGGGAGCAGAGGATTTGGGCAGAAAAATTCAACAAAAAGTGGATATGTACGAATTTCCCGAGGCATTGCAACTGGTGCGCGAGTTGGCAACGTCAGTCAGGGCAAAGATTGACTGAAAATGCGAATGTCTCCGCTGTTGAAACCACCGAGCCTTAGCTCAACACGGTGTTAGAAAAACTGTACAGCGGAAATGGATCAGGCAGGCAAATCAATCCTTCGGAAAAAGAGTGTCGTCTCTGGCATGACAGGAGATTGTAGATGGATTTTATTGCCAAGGCCTATGTGACGCATAACCGGATTGCCTGGATCCTGGTCCTGATTGTTTCATTTGGCTTGGTACTCCGTTTCACCGAAAACGTGCAGGAGTTTCGGGAACAGGAGCGCTTGTCCCAACTCAAAATCGATACCGAATTGCGCGGCATTGAGGTCATGTCCCAGACCCTCAACGGCAACCATATGGGGGCACTGGGATTGCTGGGGCTGATCAACAAGGAAGTCAAACGAGAAGCTCTCAATGACCTGGCCCCCAACGGTCCGTCTGTTGTGACCTTGCTGGAAAACATCACCCGCGCCCATGATGCCGACGGGACGTTCGTCGTTGGACAGGATGGCATCATCAAATCCTCCTGGGGAGTCGGCAAACCCTTGACGGGCGTGGATGTCAAGTTTCGCCCCTACTTTCACAGGGCGCTGCAGGGAAAACAGAATGTCTATGCTGCCATCGGCACCACGACCGGCTTGCGTACCTTGTATTTCGCCGCCCCCATCCATGCCGGGGAATCGATAGAGAGTGCGACCATCGGTGCAGTCGTCATCCGTTCCGGGGTGAAGCGTCTGGACACGGCACTCAATGGGAGTTCCGATATCGCGCTCCTGCTCTCACCGCAGGGTGTCGTGTTCGCCGGCACACGGCCAGAATGGATCGGGCGCATGAACGGCGAGGTCACACCAACGCGCATTCACGAGATTCGCACCGTCAAACAATTCGGTACGATGTTCGATACCCGTGATCCGGAATCACTGCCCCTGTCCCTGGAACCTGGAATCGTTTCACTGGATGGACGCCATCATGCCCTGGCGCAAACCAAGGTGCAGTGGAACGACCAGCAAGGGGCTTGGACCCTGGTTCTGATCGAAGATCTCTCGCGTACCGTGCCCATGAGCCAGCGTCTTTGGATGATGTCGGGGGTCTTGGCTCTGTTATTGATCGTCAGTGGCTTGTTCTTTGGCAGGTTGCGTGGCCATCACTACCAGACATTGACCGCACAAACCCTGGCAGCCAATGTCCAGGCCCAACAGGAGAGCGCCCAACGCAAGGCAGCGATTGCCGCAGCCGCTCTTCTGATGCAGCAAACCCGGAGTGTCGAAGAGTTGGCCGGAGTGTTTCTGCATGAAATGCACACCCGGATCGGGGCATTACAAGGCGTGGTGTATATCCTCGCGGATGATGCGTCGCATTTGTCGTTGGCAGCCAGCTATGCCTGTCACACAACGCCTCCCCAGACTATTGCACTCGGAGAGGGCTTGCTCGGACAATGCGCCCGTGATCGTTGTTTGATGGTCGTGGAAACGGCAGAAGGTTATTGGCAGATCCGTTCCGGACTTGGATCCGCCTTGCCCACCAACACGATGTTGGTGCCGATCACGCTTCACCATGAACTGCTCGGCATGGTCGAGTTGGCCATGCTCAAACCCGTGAACGATGGCGATCGGGAGTTGCTGCTCGAAACGATCCCCCTGCTGGCACTGAATATCAAAATCCTGCTTCGCAGCAAACAGACCGAGGAGATCCTGGCGACCACCGCAGCGGCGGAACGGGCCAGCACGGAGCGTGCATCATTCCAGCAGGTATTGATGGATACCATTCCCTACCCGGTCTTCTATCAAGGTGCGGATACCCGTTTCCTGGGATGCAACCGCTCCTTTGAGGCGACCTTCGGGGTTGGTCACGCGGATCTGGTCGGCAAACGCATCCTGGATCTGGAACATCTCTCCGAAGCCGACCGAATCGCCTGTCAGACCGAAAACGAGCTTGCTCTCGTCCAGATAGGAAGCACGCAGCGGGAGATGCGGTTTCTTTTTGCCGATGGCAGTATGCACGACACTTTGTACTTTGTGTCTGCTTTTGGCAACGCGGATGGATCGCGGGGTGGCCTGGTGGGCACCATCGTCGATATGAGTTCGATCCGGGCAGCCGAACGAAAGCTGGAACGAATGGCGGATATCGAGCGATTCAACCGGCTCGCCCAGGGGCGTGAAAACCGTATCCTGGAACTCAAAAGGGAAGTCAATGCCCTGATACAGGAGTTGGGACGGACACCACCCTATCTGTCGCCCGACAGGCCCGACGCGCAGCCTGAAAACCTTCTGAGCGGCGTTGCAACCAAACCCGACGATCCATCCGTCCCGTCACTTGCCCAGTCAGGCATCACGATCGACAAATTGGTCGATCTTGAGCAGTTGCAGAGCATGTTCGATGGTTTTTGCCATACCGTCGGGGTGGCCGCTGCCCTGATCGACCTGGAGGGCAAGATCTTGGCCGCGTCGCGTTGGCAGCGCGCCTGTACCGACTTTCATCGCGTCAATCCGGAATCCTGTGCCCGATGCATCGAAAGCGACACCGAATTGGCCATCAAACTGGAGACCGGTGCCGAGTTCACCATGTACCGCTGCAAGAACGGCATGACCGATTGCGCCTCGCCGATCATTGTGGAGGGACACCACCTGGCCAATGTCTTCATCGGACAGTTTCATGTCGGAACCCTGGACATGACATTCTTCGAGGAGCAGGCCAAACGGTTCGGCTATCCGGAGACGGATTACCTGAATGCGATCACGGAGGCTCCGGTGCTGGATGAAAATCGTCTTGCCTCCATCCTTGGCTTTTTGGCGGGGTTCTCACGTATGGTCACCATCATGTCATTGGATCGCCATCGCGCCGATGCGGCGCAAAAACTCCTGGAGCAGCAGGCGGAAGTGCTGCGCCGTGAACGGATGACCGCCATGAGTCTGGCCGAGGATGCCGATACAGCACGACGCGCCCTGGAACAGGGTGGCGATCAGGAGAAGCGCGCATGAAATCCTGGATGGTCGCACTGGAAAAACGCACCTTGCAACTCAAGCTTGCTTTCGGGTTTGCCTTGATGCTGCTTCTGGCCATCGGGATCAGTGTCGAAGGCGTGCTGGGGAATCGTCAACTGGTCAGCAATCTGCAACAGCTTTACGAAAATGGCATGAAGGGCGTATCACACGCCAAAAGTGCGTTGATCGCCTACACCACCATCGGACGCACCGTGCGTCAGGCCATCCTGGCGCACGACATTCCGGAACGAGAGCGTGCCATCGGTCAATTGAACGACGCACGCAGCCAACTCTCCAAGGAGATCGACCAGCTCAGACCCACGCTTACGCGTGAAGATAACCTGAAAAATTTGATCCGATTCGAGGAGAACTTCGCCACCTATATACGAGGCGTGGACAACGCGCTCTCCCTGCTGGGCAGTGGTCGTGCCGCCGAGGCGCAAGCCATGGTCACCTCTCAGGAATTCCAGAAGCCTGGCATGATTTCCAACGAATCAATGATAAAAATTATCCAACTCAAGGAGAAAAACGCTCAAGAACTCTTCGATGTTTCACTGAACGATGCGGAACAAGGCTTCTGGAAATCCATGATTCTGCTGGGCGGTGCTTTGGCGATGGGGATTCTGTTGTGGGCCCTGGTGGTGCGTTCTGTCAGCACACCCATTGACCGTCTGCGCGAAGCGGTTGAACAACTGGCGACGGGTCAACTCGCCCATCCCATTCCCTATCGCGATTACGACAACGAAGTCGGCGCGCTTGCCCGCTCGGTCGCGATCCTGCAAGACGAAGCCCTGCAAATGGAGACGCAACGCTGGATCAAGACCCATGTGGCCGCCATCTCCACTCAATTGCAAACCGCCACCAGCATGAACGACCTGGTCCAAAGGTTCTTGTCGAATATCGCGCCATTGATGAAGATCGGCCAGGGGGTGCTTTACCTCCACGAGGAAGAACAAAACCGGTTGCGCCTGATGAGCAGTTACGCCTATCGCACCCGCAAGAACCTGGACCAGTACTTCGCCATCGGCCAGGGACTGGTCGGACAGTGCGCTTTGGAACATAAGCCCATCCTGATCATCGAACCGCCGGAAGACTACATTCGGATCGGCTCCAGCCTCGGAGAAACAGTGCCCCGCGCCATCATGGTGCTGCCCATCCTGAGCAACCAGCGTCTGCTGGGTGTGGTCGAACTGGCATCTCTGCAGGGCTTCGGCCTCAAGGAGCAAGAGTTGCTCGACAGTCTGATGCCCTTGCTGGCCATGAGCATGGAGATTCTCGAACGCAACATCAAAACCGAACATCTGTTGGTGGAGACCCGGCGCCAGGCGGAAAACATGGAGCGCCAGGCCGCCCTGCTCGAAGAACAGACCGTGGAAATGGAGGCGCATCAAAGATCCCTCAAGGAGGCCTCCGCTTCACTCGCCGCTCTGGAAGAGCGCAGCCGCCTGATCCTGGGTTCGGTGAACGACGGCATTGTCGGCCTGGATGCAAACGGCGTGATGACCTTTGCCAATCCCGCCGCGCCGGTCATGCTCGGCTATGTCATGGATGATTTCATTGGCCGGCCTATGCATGAACTCATCCATTACCATTACCCGGATGGCACCCACTTCCCGCGTGAACGGTGCCCGATGTACCTGACCACACAAGACGGGCAGCCACGCACCATCGACAACGAAGTGCTCTGGCGCAAGGATGGCACGTCGATTCCGGTCGACAACGCCACCCCGCCGGTTTTCAAGGACGGCGTGCTGGTTAGCACCGTGATCGTCTATCGCGATAGCACGAGGCGCAAGGAATCCGACGAAAAACTCCGTCTCGCCAATTTCCTCAGCAATCAGGCCCTGGACTTGAGCCAGTCCGGGTACTGGCACATCCCGATTAATACCGGCGATGCGTATTACAACTCGTCAGAGCGGGCGGCAACGATCTTTGGGGATCCGCCACGTCCTGACTGGCGTTATCACTTGATGGATGAATGGTTTGTCAATGTCGAGGCGGGCGACAAGGCGGCAGCGGAAATCACGCTCAAGAACTATACCGCCGCCCTTGAGGGCTCAGTGCCCCGATACGATGCCATTTATGCCTACAAACGACCGATTGATGGCCGTATTGTGTGGATTCATGCTCTCGGGGATGTGATTCGGGATGCCCATGGCAAAGCAACCGACATGTATGGCGTCACGCAGGATATTACCGAAACCAAACTGGCAGAGGATAGACTGCGGGCAGCCATGGAGTTGGCCGAAGAGGCCACCAAGGCCAAAAGCGATTTCCTCGCCAATATGAGCCACGAGATCCGTACTCCGATGAACGCCATCATCGGCATGTCCCACCTGGCCTTGCAGACCGAACTCAACAAAAGACAACGCAACTACATCGAAAAGGTTCATCGGGCTGGTGAGAATCTACTCGGCATCATCAACGACATCCTCGATTTCTCCAAGATCGAGGCTGGCAAGATGTCGATGGAGGTGATCGACTTCCGTTTGGAAGATGTCATGGATCATCTCTCCAACCTGGTCGGCATCAGAACCGAGGACAAAGGGCTCGAACTCCTGTTCGACGTGGCGCCAGATGTTCCGATCGCGCTGGTTGGCGATCCACTGCGGTTGGGGCAGGTGCTCATCAACCTCGGCAACAACGCGGTGAAGTTCACCGATGCGGGCGAAATCGTAATCGGTATCGAAAAGGTGGCTGGAGGGGATCCCGAAGATGAAACAGGCGGAGTCATGTTGCACTTCTGGGTCAAGGATAGCGGTATCGGCATGACGCCGGAACAATGTGGCAAGATGTTCCAAAGTTTCAGTCAAGCGGATGCATCGACCACCCGCAAATACGGTGGTACCGGGCTGGGGCTGGCCATTTCGAAGAATCTCGTCGAATTGATGGGCGGACGGATCTGGGTCGAAAGCGAGGCCGGCAAGGGTTCGAACTTCCACTTTCATGCCCGTTTTGGCCTGCAGAAAATCCCCATGCCGCGTCGAATATTCCGTGCCGATGAACTGCTCGGCGTGCGGGTACTGGTGGTGGATGACAATGCCACGGCGCGGGAAATTCTCTCCAGCATGGCCAAGACCTTCGGGCTTGAGGTGGAGGTGGCATGGAACGGGCAACAGGCGCTGACCATGATCGCTGCTGCCGAGAAAAGGGAACTGCCCTACGATTTGGTGCTGATGGATTGGAAAATGCCGGGGATGGATGGTGTCGAGACCATGCAGCGCCTCCAGGAAGAGCAGTTGAGCCGGATTCCGGCGGTGATCATGGTCACCGCCTACGGACGGGAAGATGCGATAGGAACCGCCG
>JADGBU010000123.1:8608-9051 GCA_015231295.1 Magnetococcales bacterium
GGCGCGAGACTGGTCAAAGGCTATGTCGCGGAGACCCGCTCGAGCGAAAGGAACAGCACCAGCGTCGAAGCCATGACCAAGCTCAAGGGGGCGAGGGTCTTGCTGGCCGAAGACAACGAGATGAATCAGGAGTTGGCTCTGGATCTGCTGAATCAGGCCGGCATGGAAGTCGTATTGGCCAACAATGGCCAAGAGGCGCTCGATCTGTTAACCAAAGACGACCGTTTCGACGCCGTGCTGATGGATTGCCAAATGCCGGTGATGGACGGTTATACGGCCACCCGCAAGATTCGCGAGAATCCCGCCTGGGGGGAGATGCCCATTATCGCCATGACCGCGAACGCCATGGCCGGCGACCGCGAAAAGGTGATGGCCGCCGGGATGGTGGATCACATCGCCAAACCCCTGAATGTCGGTGAGATGTTTGAAACCCTGGCGCGATG
>JADGBU010000123.1:9207-10609 GCA_015231295.1 Magnetococcales bacterium
AACAAATTCCGCGACAGCCAGGGCGACTTTGCGGCGTTGTTCGCCGCTGCCCGGCAAGAGGCCGATCTATCGGCAGCCGCCCGTTGTGCCCACACGCTCAAGGGCACGGCTGGCAATATCGGCGCTCGAAGGGTGCAGGCAGCGGCTGGCGTGCTCGAAGCGGCCTGCAATGACAATGCGAGCGATGAGAAAATCGCTGAACTGCTGCACCATACCCTGTCCGAACTCGCACCGGTGATGGCTGGTCTGAGCCGGGTCGGAGGCGAGAACACGTCGCAGGTGCCTGCCTCCTCACCACGGTCTGATGTGGATCAAGCCAAGATAACCCGTTTGCTGCAGCGTTTGGAAGCGCAGATCCGGGAGGATGAAACCGAAGCCACCGACACCTTGGAGACGTTGTTGGTTCTGGTCGATGGGACTCCCATGGCCTCGGATTTGAGTGGCGTGGCTTCTGCGGTGGCCAAATACGATTTTGAAACAGCGATGGAAAGGTTGCAGGCTATAGGTAATCCAGGATGAACTGAGGTGGCTCCAAAATCAAGGACAGAAACCGGGCCGAAATAAGCTACACCTCGTCCATGGATGAAGTGTACTTGTCAAGACTTGATCTGACAAACTCGACCTATGCGACAGCTCGTTTGTCTGTCTGGTGAAGTCGCTCCAGAATTTTTTGTAATAGACAAGACTTAATCTGACATCCGAATTGGTGCCGGATGCCAACAAGCACCATCACCACCGGCGTGGTATTGCCCGGCGGGGAGACCAACAGCTCGGTGATGACGACCATTGACAGCCTGGCGCATTGATTTTCAAACAAGTCGGTCAATTGCAGCGGGCAAAGCAAACTTCAAAGTTATTGGGCTGGTTTCATCCCTAGGCCCAAAGGCATCCCTTTGCTCACTCCAAGCCAACGGGATACCTTTGGCCAAATCCCGCAGCGATAACTCCGCTACCGGCAGGCTCAACTTGCCTTTGATCCAGTTCCCATCACGTACTGTTTGATTTGATGCTCTTTCTCACCGCCAACTTTCCTTGCGCATTCAGCCCGAGATAACCCTCCTCTGCCATCCACTCCATGACCTCCATGATTTCATCCTGGGTCATGTCCAAATCCTTGGCACCCCTGCTGCTGTCCCAGCAGCAAGCCGGTGGAAGCTTTCCGGGTTCATCACCGCTGGCCCGCGCGGGTCTGACTTGCTGCGAGTGGCTCTCTTTTTGGCTGCCCTCGCCTGGGAGCGCTGTTTCTTCAACGCCTGTTGGGCCATGCTTCACACTCCAAACCCAAACTTAACTCTTTGCTCCTCCCACGCCAACGGGATCCCCTTGGCAAACTCTCGCAGCGACAACCCCACCGGTTGCCTGCCATCCAGAATCGCCTCCACGATGTCGGGTGCCAACAAGC
>JADGBU010000124.1:0-502 GCA_015231295.1 Magnetococcales bacterium
CGGGGGCGATCATCGCCCCCGGTGGAGGTCTGGAGGCAACGCCTCCAGAATCTTTTGAGTCCGCAGACCAGACCACCCCGAACCGCTCAGGCCGGATCGCCCCCCGATTCCGACCAGATGCGACGCATCGTCTCCAGATGGTCCATCATCGCTTCCACCGCTGCGCGCGCGCCTTCCAGAGCCAGCACCAAAGCTCCTTCGCAATCATCCAGGCCGCCCGCCGCCAACGGCGTGGCCCGCACCCGACCCGAGCTGATAACCCGCACCGCCTCGACTTCGGTGATCACCGTCGCCGAACCGGCCAGAATCGGCATATAACCCACTGGGGAACCCATCACCCGAATGGCGCGTCCCTGCCCCGTCAGACGACAGGCCGCCGATACCGAAGGGATCAGCTTGGCCAACGAAACCGGCAGGATCAGCTCGCCCCCGCGCGCCATGAGAATCGCCATGGCCGCCCCGATGGTCCCACCGGTGGGCGATGCCATCAGCACCGCCACAT
>JADGBU010000124.1:610-7305 GCA_015231295.1 Magnetococcales bacterium
CGCGACCATGTTTTGGGGTCTCTCCGAGCGCGCCATCGCGAATCCACCCCACGGCGAAGGCCGTCCGTCCCGGATCCTCCCCGAGCAGCGCGTGAACCACATGGCGCGTGGTGGAACCGCCCACGATCACCATGCGACCTCGCTGCACGCGCTCTTGAACCGACGGCAGCAGAGCCACCGCCTGACCGATCAGACACCGCCCCTCGCCGGGACGCAACACGGCTATGGCGGTCACATCAGGATTGGCCATCGGGCGTGATCACGGACTCTCCGTGCTCCTTTTCGGGTGATTCGAGGGGATCGGCGATCAACAGAGATTGAATCACCATGCCCGCCAGAGTCAGACCGAACAGGGCGGGCAGATAGCTGATGGTGCCATTGACCGAACGGGGACGACCGGTCGGGGTGGGCTCCGGGGGAAGCGGCTCGGCGGGAGGTTCGGTGGACCACACCGCCCGAATCCCCGGACCGTGACCGCGCCGATGCAACCGGCGTCGCACCTCCCGCGCCAGAGGACAGATGGTGGACTCCTCCAGATCCCCCACCACCAGACGGGTGGGATCGAGACGCCCACCGGCCCCCATGCTGCTGACCACCTTCAGACCCCGTTCCCGCGCCTCGACCAATAAGCCGACCTTGGAGTTGAGACTGTCGATGGCATCGATCACCCAATCGGGACGGGTCTCATCCAGGAGTTCCGGAATGTTGGCCGGCGTCAGGAACTGATCCCGCAACACCACGCGACACTCCGGGTTGATGTTGGCGATCCGGCGTCCCAGGACTTCGATCTTTTTTTGTCCCAGGGCGTCCAGGGTGCTGGCCATCTGACGATTGAGATCGCTCCTGGCAACCACATCGTGATCCACCAGAGTCAGACGGCCAATGCCCGCGCGCGCCAGGGCCTCGGCGGCATACCCCCCGACGCCACCGAGGCCGACCAGCAGCACATGGGTGCGACGCAACCGCTCGACCCCGGCGGATTTCACCAGAATCTCGGTGCGTGTGAACAGTCCCGGTTCGCTCATGCGTGATTGTTTTCCCTGATTCAGAGGACCGCTCCGGGGCTTGCCCCGGACCCACCAGAGGCATGATTCCCCTGGACCCGCCATCCCTTCAGGATGGGGGCAATCTCAACAGCCGACGCGCATTCCCGGTGGTGATCTGACGAATCCGCTCCGGTTCCACATGACGCAGTGCCGCCAACACCTCCACCACCTCGGGCAGGAAAGCGGGTTCGTTGCGCTCCCCCCAGTGCCCGACCGGAGAGAGATCCGGGGCATCGGATTCCAACACCAACGCCTGTTCGGGCAATTGCGCCGCCACCTGACGAATGCGCACCGACTTTTCGCGGGTCAAGACCCCGCCGAAGCCCAGACAAAAACCCAAATCCAGATAGCCCCTGGCCTGTTCGAGACTGCCGCCCTAGGCATGCACGATCCCGCCCTGTGAAAAGGCCAGTTCCTTCAGCAGCGACAACACCTGCTCGTGCGCCCGACGCACATGCAACACCACCGGCAGGCGGTATCGGGCGGCGAGACGCAACTGTTCATCCAGCAATCGCCATTGCGCCGCATGTGTTTCCGGAGGCAGCAGATGATCGAGCCCGATCTCCCCCACCGCCACCGAGGACCACCGCAAGAGCCAGGATTCCAACCGTTCCACCGCGTTCGGCTCGTGATCGGCCAGAAACACCGGATGCAGACCCAACGCGATCCAGACGGAGGCTCCCCGCAACGCCACCACGCGGGCAAAATCCTTCTCTTTCACGCCCGGCACCACCATCCCCTCCACCCCGACCGCACGGGCGCGACTCCAGACCGCCGCGCGATCCGCATCGAAAACCGGAAAGTCCAGATGGCAATGGGTATCGATCATCAATCATCCTCGCCGGGATGGGGCACGCGCTCCTCGACATAGGCCATGGAGGCCGCATCCAGCTCCTGACGGGCCAGCTCCAGGGCCTGTTGCAGCTCTTCGCGATAGGCCTCGGGCACACCGGATTCCGCCCGGCTCAACCAGATCATCGCCCGCACCGGATCACGGGCGGTGCCGAGCCCTTCAAAATAGAGCGCACCGAGACAATGCGCGGATTTGGCGTCTCCGGCCAGGGCCGCGCGCCGAAACCAGTAAAACGCCTGTTCCGGATCCTTGGCCACCCCGATTCCCCGCAAATAGAGGGTTGCCAGATTGTGTTGGGAAAGTGTCTCCCCCTGTTCGGCGGCCTTCCGGAACCAGATCAACGCGCGCGCGGGATCACGGGGCACGCCCAATCCCTTGAGATGCATCGCGCCAAGATTGTGTTGCGCCTTGGCATTGCCTTCCTTGGCCAGGGCCTGGAGCAGAGCCAGATAACGCTCCGGGTCGATTTGATCACTGGGTGGCATCATGATGTTTTTCTTCCGGAAGAGAATCGCAACCGTTCGGGTCCGCCCGGACGAGGTGCCGAACGAAGAGGAAAAAGGGAGCATCCCTGTAACGATTTTGACAAATTGTATCCACCTCCGATCATAAACAATCGGCCTCGGCTTGCAAAAGAAAATTGTGCGTTTCCGCCGCGCGCCCATCCGGAACCGGTCGGAATCGGATCATCCTCCGGTCACGCCCCAGATCTCCCCTTGCGTTGCGGGCAGAGACATTGCTTTAATGTAACGTAGTGTACCAATGTTCACGAATCCGACCCGACGCCAGGTTTCCGACTTCCATCATGGATGATGCCCAGTGACTCATCGCCACTCCGCCCGCCCGGACCGCGCCCCACCCGACGGGAGCCCGATCCTCCCGGGAGCGCAACCCATACCCCTCATTCCCCGCTTTCCGGGTCCACCTCTCGGCCCGAAGGAGCGGGAAATCTTCCGGGATTACACCCTGACCAGTGCCTTTCAACCGATTTTCGGACTGGCCCACCGGGGCGTGGTGGGACACGAGGCGTTGTTGCGGGTCCATGACCGGAATGGGCGTCCGGTATCACCGTTGGATTTTTTCGCGCTGGCGCAAAATCCCACCGCTTCGCTCTTTGCCGACTGGTTGACCCGCTGTCTGCATCTGCGCAGTTTCGTTCACCGGGACCATCACGAGAACGGCTGGATTTTTCTCAATTTTCTCCCCCACGCCACCCGCACCGGCCAATCGAATCATTTCAGTTTCACCGAGGAGCTGTTGCGCCTGCATCAACTGCCTCCCAACCGGGTGGTGGTGGAAATTCTCGAAAAAAATATCGAAGACGAATCCAGAATCCTCGAAGCGGTCGCGCACTATCGCGCCCTCGGCTGCCTGATCGCCGTGGATGATTTCGGGGCCGGTCAATCCAACTTCGACCGCATCTGGAAGCTCAAGGCCGATATCGTCAAGCTCGACCGCTCGCTGGTGGTGCAGGCGGCCCAGGACTCCCAGGCGCGTGACTTCCTGAGCAGCGTTTCGACCATGCTGCATCAGGCGGGCAAACTGGTCCTGCTCGAAGGGGTCGAAACCGAAGAACAAACCCTCATCGCCATGGACGCGGATGTCGATTTCGTGCAGGGCTTCCATCTGGCCCGTCCCAACGCCGAACTGACCCCGGCCCGGGCCGCCGCCCCGCTGTTGCGGGAGCTTTCCGAACGTCTGCTGGCTCGGGAACGTCTCGAATCCGATCGCCAGACCCAGGAGTTGAACGAACGCATGAAAGCGTTTCTGGCTCTGTTCAAAGGTCGCCGGGGCCGCAACCATACCGATCGCAGCGACGCCAAGCTGTTCAAGAAACATCTGCAGAATCAAAATGTCCGTCGCTGTTTCGTGCTCAACGAACAGGGCATCCAGATCGGAGCGAACCTCGAAGGGAGTGATCAGGCCTATCCCCTCAAGGAGCAATTCTCTCCGCTCAGCGACGCCCAGGGGGCGGACTGGTCGCGTCGGGACTATTTCCGCCGCGCCATGCGCCACTTCGGACAGGTGCAAGTCACCGGCCCCTACTTCTCCCTGCCGGATGCCCATCCCTGCGTCACCCTGTCGGTGGCGTTGCGACGCAAGGATCACAAAATCCGGGTCTACTGCTGCGATCTGCTCTGGAATCCCGCGCCCCGCCCCGAAATCCTCCCCCAATCCCGCCGGAGCTGACCCGATACCCCCGAATGTCTCAATAGTCCCGCATGCGACCGAATTTCAGGCCATCCTCTTTCAGTCCGCGAATCAGGGTTTTCAGGCTTTCCAGGGTCTGGGGGGTGCTGAAATGAAAATCGTGCATCAACACCACCAGATGATCCGGCTTGACCATCGCGCCCCCGGCCAGACGACTCCGGATCCGCTTCAGCATGGTTTCCACCGGTTCCAGAGGCACCTTCTTGCCGGGTCGGCCCCACTCCAGATCCCAACCGTAAATGACGAAACCGTTGTCGAACAGCTTGATCAGACCCTCCGGAACCGGCACCTGGCTTTGCAGGGGATAGGAGCGGGTGTCGATATAACGCGCCTCGAAACGCCAATCGATCCGACCCGGCAACCGGGTGGGATAGGGCGGTTGCGTAAAACCGAGGATCTCGTTATTCTTGGAAAAATCCTTCAACATGCCGTCGGGATTGGCGTAAAATGCCCGATACTGCTCGTTGGCATGGGTGAACGAATGGTTGGCCAGTTGCACCAACGACGACTCCTGAAGCTTCCGGAAGGTTTCCCGACGCTCGGCGTTGATGATATGACCCCCAACGATGAAAAAGGTGGCCGGTGTCTGCTCTTGCTGCAACAGATCGAGAATTTCCCGGGTTCCCTCCCGTGGGCCATCGTCGAAGGTCAGATAGACGGTTTTCTGATCCGCCCGCAGCTCCGGAACCCCCGCCACCCCAAACAGTCCAACCATCAACAGACCGATCCATCCCATCCGCCAGTTCTGCATGATCCGTGCTATGCTCCAGAAAAAAATGACCAATCCCATGGCGATTCACTCAGGCTCCGGCCACCCCCCACCCGATGGAACCCAGGTGAACTCCACGCCCCCATCCTCTCCACCTCCCGCCTCGCGCAACCGACCCGATCGCACGCAGGGATGGCGTCGTTGGTTGACGATTGTCCGGCTTACCGCCCGACGCCGCCTCATCAGCCCGATGCTGCGCGGCCATCATGAACCGGACTATTATGCCCGAGGTTCGGCGGTCGGACTGTTTCTGACCTTCACGCCCACGGTGGGAGCCCAAATTCCGTTGGCCCTGGCCATCTGGAGCGTCACCCGATTGCTGTGGCCCCGCTGGGATTTTCACATCGGCGTGGCCAGCGCGTGGACCCTGCTGACCAGCGTCCCCACCATCCCGCCGGTCTATTATATCTTCATTCTCACCGGACGGATCCTGCTCGGTCGCTGGGAGGAGCTGAATGATTTCACGCTCTTTTCCGACGCCCTGCATGGCATGCAGACCGGCTCCGGCTGGTGGGAATCGTTATGGCTGGAGCTGCTCCAGATGTGGGATCTGTTCGGCTTGCCGCTGTTTGTCGGCTCGCTGCCCTGGGGCATCGGAACCGGTTGGATCGGCTATCTGTGGACCCTGCGTTTGATTCACCGTCACCGTCAGAAGCGGGGCCTGCCGTAATCCGCCATCCCCCGCATCACCCCAGACGATCGAGATAACGCACCCGGAACCGCACGCCCAACTCCGTTTCCGCGATCCGTCGGCAGGCGTCGATATCCACCCCTTCCACCCCCTGGATCGCCGTGGCGGTAATATCCGGCACATGCTCCCGGGCGGCCCGGATGAAGGCCAAAACCGCCGCGTAGGAGTCGCTGAGCGCCGGTTGACAGATGCGCTCGTAGGTGGCGGCATCCTGGGCGTTCAAAGAGACCGACAGGGCATCGATCAGCCCCCGAAAGCGGGGCGTCACGTCGCAGCCGAAAACCCGATTGGCCAGACCATCGGTATTGATCCGAATCCGGAAATCTCCCCGCTGCTTGATGGCCGCCGCCACCTCCAGCAAGGTTTCCAGCCGCAGGGTCGGCTCGCCGAAACCGCAAAAGACGATCTCCCGATAGCCCGAAAAATCCCCCATGGCCTGCAAGACCGCTTCGGCATCGGGATGTCGCCGCAACGACAGATCATAGCCATGCACCTTTGGTCCGGCACTCCACTTGGGACAGAACTCACAGTGCAGCGTGCAGGCTTTGGTCAGATTCAGATAGAGCGCGTGACCGATGGGATAGGCCAGCAGGGCATTTTGCGGATCACGGGCTTCGGTCGTCACCGCCCCCACCCGGAACAGCCGGCAATAGTTCTCGGTGGTGATTCGGGCAATCTCCTCCAGCGATCGATCGTGCAAGGTGGCCAGGGTTTCCGCCACCCGCACCACCCAGGCGGGCTCGTTGCGCTTGCCCCGATAGGGAATCGGTGCCAGATAGGGGGCATCGGTTTCGATCAGCAGACGATCGAGAGGCAGACTCTTGGCGACCTGTTGCAGCTCCTGCGCGGCGCGAAAGGTCAAAATCCCCGAAAAAGAAAGATAAAATCCCTGATCCAACGCCCATCGTGCCATCTCCGCCGAACCGGTGAAGCAGTGCAGCACCCCGCCGCAGGTGGTCGCCTTCTCCTCCTGCAACACCCGACGGGTCTGCTCTTCGGCCTCGCGGGTATGGATCACCAACGGCAGATCCATCTCGCGGGCGGCGCGAATGTGATGACGGAACACCTGCTCCTGTCGTTCGCGGGGGCTGAAGGCGTAGTGAAAATCGAATCCCGTCTCTCCCA
>JADGBU010000124.1:7315-7843 GCA_015231295.1 Magnetococcales bacterium
TGGTGACAGTGGGCCAGGATCGCTTCCACCGAGGCATCTTCCGCCTCGGCGACATGGTGCGGATGAATGCCCACCGAGGTGTAAACATGAGGATAGGGTTGCAGCATCGCCAGCAACGGTTCCACTTCGGTCAGACGGGTGGTGATGGAATTGATGTACCCCACCCCGACCTCGGCGGCTCTTTGGATCACCGCCGGCAAATCTTCCTGAAAATCAGGAAAATTCAAATGGGCGTGACTGTCGGCAAAACGAATCATGACGCGCCTCCTTCCCCGGAACCGGCCTCACCACCGGCACCACCGGCCTCACCACCGCTCCCCTCGCCGCCGCGCCGGGAACCGGAACGACGACGACGCCTTTTCCCGGTTCCCGGAGGCCGGGACGATCGGGAACCCTCTTCGCCGCTCCCCTCTTCCGCGCCTGTGCTCCCTTCCCGGAGTGTCACCGCCGCATCACCGGTGGCGACCGGCGGATCTCCTCCACCGCTTTCCGGCGCGACACCCCCCTCTCCCACACCCGACCCCTTGT
>JADGBU010000124.1:7961-10133 GCA_015231295.1 Magnetococcales bacterium
CATCGGCACTTTCTCTCTGGGGCCCCCGGAACGCCCGCCCCCCGCCGGACCACCCGAAACACCCGGCCCCCCGGAGGCGACAGCGGTCCGCTGACCCCGCGCAGGTTGTGGGGGTCTGGGAGCGCGCTCACGGGATGCGGGAGTCGCCCGGGCGGATTCCCGGACCGGAGGCGGAGTCGTGGTCACGATTTTGGCTTCCGGTTCGGGCCGTTTTTCTCCCCCGTCATCATTCGGCGGAGACTCTGCGGTCGGCGCGACGAAATCACCCGCCAGTTTCTCCGCATCGAACTGATCCGTCACCCCATCGGCGAATTGCACCTCCACCCGGTTCAACAGGGGAAACACATTCCGCACCACCCCTTCGCGGCCATCCTGAAGCGTCACCCGCGCCTTGACCTTGGGCAACTGTTTACGCAAGGCCAGATAGGCATCATTTTCGTAAGCCAGACAGCACATCAATCGACCGCACACCCCGGAAATGCCTTCCGGGGTCAGGGAGAGATCCTGATTCTTGGCCATGCGCACCGAAACCGGATGAAACCGGGTCAAGAATTCGGAGCAGCACAACGTTTTGCCGCAACAGCCCAGGCCGCACAACAATTTGCTTTCATCCCGCACCCCCACATGGCGCATTTCCACCCGGACTTTCAGTTCGTTGGAAAGCACCCGCACCAGATCCCGAAAATCGATCCGCTCCTCGGAGGTGAAATGGATGATCGCCTTGCCGCCGCCGAAGGGATAAACCACCTTGGAGAGCTTCATGGGGAGTTTCATCTCCCGTATCCGCTCGCGACAGAGACGATGGGCCTTGCGTTCCTGCTCTTCGCGCCAGGTCACGAACCGGAGATCCTTGTCGTTGAGCTTGCGGATCACCTTGCGGATCGGACCGGGATAGGGTGTGGCAGGCAATTCAAACACATGGCGAACCGTGGCGATCACTTCGCCATCGGCCACCTGAACCAGCAACGAATCCCCGACCGCCACATTGGACAGGTCCGAAATCAACCGATAGACCATACAGGCATTGGGAATCTGCACCCCAAGCAGAATTTTACCGACCGGGATCGGGGGGGGCTCATCCAGGATTTCGCCGGGATTCTCGGGGGATGAACACATCAATACGCCACTCCTCGCATGCGTGCCAGACGAATGAAAATCGCCTCCAGGGTCAGGCGCGCGTTCAGATTGAAAATCCGCGCTTCGCGCGCCAATCGGACCAGTCGGGAAGCGGTTTCCAGCCACCGTTCTGCCTCCACCTCCCGGCTTTGACCGTGCAACACGCTATCACGAATCCGTTCCCGGAACCATGTTTCCAGCAGTTCCGGGACCGAGGAAAACCGTTCCGCCTCGCCCCACTCCCGGGCGGACTCCACCAGTTCGGCCAAAGAGCGATCCGGAAGCGCATCCAGATCGCGAAAGAATCGCTGCCGCAGTTCCAAGCCCCCCGAATCGCCCAACCGGACCGCCGCGCCGATGCTTCCCGTCGCCAGTCGCGCCGCCTCGCCTCGCTGCTCCGGGGAGAGCTTCGGGGTGAGACGGGTCAGCAACGTCTCGATCACCGGGCTCTCCAGGGGTTGGAAACGCTCCTGCTGACAGCGGGAACGAATCGTCGGCAACAGGGCTCCGGGACGATTGGTGATCAGAATCAGCAAGGAGCCGGAGGGGGGTTCCTCCAGGGTTTTGAGGAGCGCGTTGGCCGCCGCGTCGTTCATGAGGGCGGCGTCATCGACAATCGCCGCTTTCCAGGAGGACTCCAGGGGGGTGAAGGCGATGAACCGGGTCAACTCCCGCACCTGATCGATGGCGATGCGGGATTTTTTTTCGAGCAACTCCAGGCGTTGCAGATCGGGATGATTGCCCTCGGCGCATTTGCCGCAGGCCAGGCACGCGCCGCATCCGGAAAGTCCCGCCGGGAGCGTGACCGGTTGCTGGCAGAACAGGCTTTGAATCCAGGCCAGAGCGGTGGTTCGTTTTCCCACGCCTTCGGGGCCGTGAAACAGCCATGCGTGGCCCGGTCGATCCTGGGACAGGGTGCGTTGCAGACGTCCCACGATGGCATCATGACCCAGAATGGATGAAAAGACCGGCTCCGACATCGACAACCAACCCTTGACAGGGAAACCATTGAAAAAAAAGAGGGGGTCTGGGGGATTCATCCCCCAGGGTTTTGAC
>JADGBU010000124.1:10263-10592 GCA_015231295.1 Magnetococcales bacterium
CCGTCGATCACCCGAATCCGTTCCGGTTCCGCCTGCGCCAACTCCAGAAATCCCTGCCGCACCCGCCGGTGAAACGACAACAACTCCTGCTCGAAACGACTCGCCTCACCGCCGCCAGCCCGCGCCCTGGCCCGCGCCAGCCCCACCTCGGGCGGCAGATCCAACAGCAGCACCCGATCCGGAACGATCTCCTGTTGCACAAAACGACCCATGGCCTCCAGAAAGGCGCGATCGATCCCCCGACCGTAACCCTGATAGGCCACCGTGCTTTCGGCGAACCGATCGCACAACACCCACTCTCCCCGCGCCAACGCGGGCCGGATCCCCCG
>JADGBU010000125.1:0-7037 GCA_015231295.1 Magnetococcales bacterium
CGTTCCCTCCAGAAATTGATCTGGATCAATATTGGGACGTTTTTTTACAATTTCTTGATTGCGATCGGTTCCGTTTCTCGGGATTTTTGATGGATTTTGCGTCGTTGATCGGCACACGAGATATGCTGTATTCTGACGCGGCACTCAGGAAGTTCTCAAACAAACGGAGGAGGGAAGAATATGGAACTGGTCTATTTCACCATCATCGGCGGGGCACTCTATCTGATATCGGAGCGCATCTTGACTCGGATCGAAACGGCACGCGGGACGAGATTGCCTTATCGCTCACTGATCTTTTTCGTCATTATTTTCAGTTTGAGCATGGTCACGTTTTCGGGCATGCGCGCCCTGACCGAACCGCCGCCGGAGCCCGCCCCGGCAAGCGACGCAACCCGCTGAAAAAGAAAGAGAGAGCCTGGGGGATTTCTCCCCCAGGGATTTGATGGATCCGGCGAAGAGTCCCAGGGGCGTTGCCCCTGGACCCCACCATGGGCCAATGGCCCCTGGACCCCGATGGGTGTGAGCGATCATTCGATGACGAAACGATCCTTGCTTTCGTCAAAACCGATCAGAATCCCCTGCCCCGGAATCCAATCCCGCATCACCTCCTCGACATAATCGAAGCCCCCATCGGCCCGCACCCGATCCCGCATCCGCACCGTCAGCTTGTGACGACCCGCAGGCAGCGTGAATTTGGCGTAGATGTGAGCCGCCATATCCTGACTCAACCCCGGAGGACGAAAGGTGCGCGTGGCCAGAAACCGATCATCCAGCAACAATTCGATGTAGATCAATGCCCGCTTGCGGGGGCAATCCTGAGGCCGACGCATGTTCGGAGGCAGTTTTTGCAACTCCTCGTCGGTGCGCTTGTGACACTCCTGCTCGCGCAACGAGGTGTGCTTGAACGCCAACTTCACCTCCGCCTGATCCGGCTTGAGATAGTGATAGGCCGGCGCGCTGGATAAATAGAAAATCACCCCGAAAAACATCGCATAAGCGATGAACTGAATCCCGAACTCCCTCAATGACCGTGGCATGTTGACGACTCCTTGTCTCAGGCGGAAGGTGGCAACGAACGGCGGAACGCTTCCAGACGCTGATTCAACGCCTCCCGCTCCCCCGCAGAGTCGGAAACCCGGAACTCCTCCACCCGGGCACGCTCGACCCGCTTCAACAAATTGGGTTCCCGTTCTCCCGCCAGTCGCATTTCAGTCCAGGTGTTGCCGAAACGATGATAACAATCCCCATCCCGACACCCGGAAACCAAAACCCCATCCGCTCCATTTTTTAGAACGAAATCAATCATCGATGGCGGCAGCATACCGCTGCAAGGCAGCGAGATCACCGCCACCTCGCCACTGCCCATCGTGGTGACATCCACCCCGTGCTCACATCCGAACAGCATCACCCGCCGTTCTCCGGACAAGGCCTCCAACCGACTCTTGACCTCGCGACGCAGCGTATCCACCGGAAACCAGGGCATCTCGATACCGGTTTTCAGGGTGGTGTTGGCCATGCGGAACGGATTGGAGGAGACACACGAACCGCTGCAAATGCCACAGGCCGTACACAACGTCGGATTGACCGTCGGCTCGAATTCGGCCTTCTTGCCATCGGTGCGCCGCCGCATCGAAATCGAACCGTAAGGGCAATCCCGCGCACATTGACCACAACCGCTGCAGTGCTCCAGATTGACCTCGGCACTGGGTTTTTCCTTTTTGGCGGGCAACCAGGGCAGCATCAGCAACAACAGCGTCACCCCGGTGGAAATCGACCAGGCCCATCCCGGCCCCAGCACATCCACCAGAGGATAGATGTTGAGATAGAACCAATCCAGATTCAACACCATGGGAGAGTGTCCCGCCTGCACCGGCGCGTGACTCACCGCAGGCTTGAGCAAAGACAACAGCAGCAACGTCAGAAAGGCACCCGTGGCCAAAGGACGGGGCGGGTTGAAATCGATCTGACTGATGCGGCTCACATGGGTCCACAGCAGAAACACCAGAGCCACCGGCAGCCCCAACAGATGCAAAAAAGCCATCAGGGTGAAAAAACGGTCGGTGATCTGATTGTCCAGAAAATTGAACACCATGGCACTGGGAATCAGCGGAATCCAATCCACCATCTCCGCCGTAGCCAAAGCGACATACTGGGCCAACTGATCCCACACCAGCCAATAGCCGGTAATCCCCAGAATCACCACCAGCCACAAGGTGGGAACGCCGGTGATCCACGAAAACCACCGCACGCCTCGATGATGATCCCGGAAAAACTCCCGAAACATGTGCAGAAAAATCGAAATCACCGCCGCATCCGAGGCGTACCGATGCAGACTGCGCATGATCCCGGCCAGCCACCACTGGTCGTGGGTCATATACTCCACCGAAGGGTAGGCCCCGGCCACGCTGGTCTCGAAGAAAATGAAGACGTAGATCCCGGAGACCAAAACGATCCAAAAGAAAAAGAATGTCAACGACCCGAGATGGTAAAAAGGATTTATCCGATTCGAGAACCCCTTGTTGAACCAAAGTTCAACAGATAAAATGAGACTATTACAAAATTTGCGCACGGCGTCCATGCGTTTGACCCCCGATGCCAGTATCTGTTGTTGATGTTTTGATTCGATGGGTATGGGTGATTTAACAAAATGCCGAATCCATTTATCGTCTGCGAAAATATGGCTATCACATTCCCGGCTCCCCTGTCCACCTTTTCAGCGGGCTTTTTTTTTGAGCAAACCGGGAACCAATACTTGACAAAAAGGATCGGAATTAACAGAGTATCTCCGCCACTGGCTTGATGCCGCTCCAATGGCGAAACCGATACCCGGATCACCCATCCTTCATTTTCAGGAAGCACCATGTTTCAACGGATCAAACAGGACATCGAGGTGATCTTTCAGCGCGACCCCGCCGCCAATGGGGTGCTGGAGGTGCTGCTCTGCTATCCCGGTCTGCATGCCATCGTGGCCTATCGTCTGTTTCACTGGCTGTGGCTGAAAAAATTTCGTCTGCTGGCGCGCTTTCTCTCCAATCTGACCCGCTTTCTCACCGGCATCGAAATTCATCCGGCGGCCAGAATCGGTTTGCGCTTCTTCATCGATCACGGCATGGGGGTGGTGATCGGAGAAACCACCCAGATCGGCGATGATGTCACCCTGTATCACGGCGTCACCCTGGGCGGAACCAGCTGGAACGCCGGAAAACGTCACCCGACGCTGGAAAATGGTGTCGTGGTCGGCGCGGGAGCGAAAATTCTCGGTCCGATCACCATCGGCTCCAATGCCCGGGTCGGCTCCAACGCGGTGGTGGTGAGCGATGTCCCCGCCGATACCACCGTGGTCGGCGTCCCCGGACGACTGGTGATGCCCAAATTCAAACCCGCACCCGCCAACGACACCTTCTCCTCCTACGGACAGAACGGGGTCATGGTGGATCCGGTGGCCAAGGCCGTCACCTGTCTGCTGGAACAGGTGCGCCATCTGGATGATCGGGTCAAGCAACTGGAACACTTGGAACACGACGAATCCACTCAAGGCAAAACCAGGGAGCTACCATGAAACTGACCACCAAGGGACGTTACGCCGTGACGGCCATGCTCGATCTGTGCTGCCAGGAGCGGGAAACCCCTGTCTCCCTCATCGACATCTCGAAAAGGCAGGAGATCTCCCTCTCCTATCTGGAACAGCTCTTCGCCAAACTGCGACGCCGGGGATTGGTGCGCAGCGTCCGGGGGCCGGGTGGCGGCTATGTGCTGATGACCTCGCCGGCCACCATCAGCGTCGCCGACATCATCCGCGCCGTGGATGAGCCGATCCGCGCCACCTCCTGCGACGAAAACGATCCCGAAGGGTGTCGCAAATCGACCCGTTGCATCACCCATCATCTGTGGGAACGGGTCGGCAGCCATCTCAACAGCTATCTGGAGTCGATCCATCTGGGCACCCTGATCGACGAAATCCGCACCGGCTCCCTGAGCGCCCAGGGCGGACACGGCTTCACCCCATGATCTACCTGGATCACAATGCCACATCCCCGCCCAGACCGGAGGTGGCGGAGGCCATGATGAACGCGCTCCATCGCGCCCATGGCAATCCGTCGTCGGTCCACGGGCCGGGTCGGGCCGCCCGCCAAATCCTCGACGAGGCCAGACGCGCCGTGGCCCGACTGGTGCAGGTACACGACAGCCGGGTCGTTTTCACCAGCGGCGGCACCGAATCCAATCATCTGGCGATTCTGGGGGTGCTCGATCGGGCGACGGCTCCGGGCACCGTCATCACCAGTGCCGTGGAACATCCGTCGGTGCTCCAGCCTTGCGACCAGCTCGCCCGTCGCGGCTTTCGGGTCATCCGCCTTCCGGTGGACGAATCCGGCCTCATCCGGCCCGCCGATCTCCAGGAGGCTCTGGACCCCTCCACCCGACTGGTTTCGATCATGGCGGCCAACAACGAAACCGGCGTGCTGCAACCGGTGGCGGAAATCGGAGCCCTCTGCCGCGCAGCAGGCGTGCCGTTCCATTGCGACGCCACCCAATGGGCGGGCAAACTGCCTCTCCAGGCCGATGCGTTCCAGGCCGATCTGCTGACCCTTTCGGCCCACAAGTTCGGCGGACCCAAAGGGTGCGGAGCCCTGATCGTCGCAGCCTCCTTGCGGCTCGCGCCGCAACTGCTCGGCGGCGGACAGGAACGCGGTCGCCGCTCCGGCACCGAAAATCTGCCCGGCATCGCCGGCTTCGGGGCTGCGGCCAGCCTGATTGCCTCAAAAGTAGACAGCGAAGCGGCGACAATCACCGCACTGCGACAAAAAATGGAACAGGGACTATTGAAAACCATTCCCGATGCGGTCATCCTTGGAGCCAAGGCTCCCAGACTGCCCAATACCACAGCTCTGGCCCTGCCCGGCGTGGATGGGGAAACGTTGGTAATGACCCTCGATCTGGCCGGTTTCGCCATCAGTGCCGGAGCGGCCTGCTCTTCGGGCAAGAACACCCCATCCCATGTGCCGCTGGCCATGGGACTGGATCACGAGTTGACCCGCAGCGTGACACGGATCAGTCTGGGTTGGGACTCGACCGAACACGCCGTGGATCTTTTCATCCAAGCATTCCACCGGTCCGTGGACCGTTTGCGCAAAGGGAGCCATTTCGCATGAACAAACCCATTTACATGGATTATCAAGCCACGACGCCGGTCGATCCCAGGGTGATGGAGGCCATGCTGCCCTGGTTTGTGGAAAAATTCGGCAATCCCGCCTCCCGCTCCCACGCCTATGGATGGGAGGCGGATGAAGCCATCTCCCTGGCCCGGAAACAGGTGGCCAGCATCATCAAGGCCGATCCCCGTGAAATCGTCTTCACCTCCGGGGCCACCGAATCGGACAATCTGGCCATCTGGGGCGTGGCGCAATTCTATCGGGACAAGGGCAATCACATCATCACCCCGACCACCGAACACAAGGCGGTCCTCGACACCTGTCGTCACCTGGAGGCCGAAGGATTCGAAGTCACCTATCTGCCGGTGCAAACCAACGGCCTGGTCGATCTGAAATCCCTGGAGGACGCCATCACTCCGCAGACCACTCTGGTTTCGATCATGGCGGTCAACAACGAAATGGGCGTGATCCAGCCCCTGGAGGCCATCGGTCGCCTCTGTCGGCAGAAGAAGGTCTTCTTCCACTGCGACGCGGCCCAAGGGGTGGGGAAAATTCCCATCGATGTCAACGCGATGAATATCGATCTGTTGTCGATTTCCGGGCACAAGCTCTACGGACCCAAGGGGATCGGAGCCCTTTATGTGCGCCGTCAGCCACGGGTGCGGCTCAAGGCGATCATGCACGGCGGCGGACATGAACGGGGCATGCGTTCCGGAACCCTGCCCACCCCGCTGCTGGTGGGTCTGGGCGAGGCCTGCCGCATCTCCGAAGAGGAGATGGCCCAGGAGAACACCCGACTGCTCGCGCTGCGGGAACGGCTCCGCCATGGGATCATGAGCCAGTTGACCCATGTCTCTCTCAACGGAGATCCGGAAGCGCGTGTGGCGGGCAATCTGAACATCTCCTTCGGCTACGTCGAAGGGGAGTCCCTGATGATGGCCATCAAGGAGGTTGCGGTCTCCTCGGGGTCGGCCTGCACCTCCGCCTCCCTGGAACCCTCTTACGTATTGCGCGCCATGGGCGTGAACGAAGAGATGGCCCACACCTCGATCCGTTTCGGGATCGGACGTTTCACCACCGAAGCGGAGGTGGATCACGTCATCCGCATCGTGGTGAACGCGGTGAACAAATTGCGCGACATGTCCCCTCTGTGGGAAATGATCCAGGAGGGAATCGATCCCCAGACCCTGCAATGGGCCGCTCACTGAGCCGCACCAGGCAACACGCACGGGTCAGGGGATCCACCCTGATGGATTCCCGGATTTCAAACCACTCAACCTCTCTGATGACGAGGATTGGAGCAATCAAATGGCATACAACGAGAAAGTCCTGGATCACTACGAAAATCCCCGCAACGTGGGCAGCCTCGACAAACAGGATGCCCAGGTTGGAACCGGCATGGTGGGCGCCCCGGCCTGCGGCGACGTGATGAAACTGCAAATTCGCGTCAACGAGAATGGTGTCATCGACGATGCCAAGTTCAAGACCTTCGGCTGCGGTTCGGCGATCGCCGCCTCCTCCCTGGTGACGGAGTGGGTGAAAGGAAAAACCATCGACGAAGCCCTGGCGATCAAGAATCAGGAAATCGCCGATGAACTGGCTCTGCCGCCGGTGAAGATTCACTGTTCGGTGCTGGCCGAAGACGCCATCAAATCTGCCGTAGCCGACTACCGCAGCAAGCAGAAAGGAGCCTGAATCATGAATCTGCAAGGCGTCTCCCTGACCGAACGGGCTGCCCGTCAGGCGAAAAACATGTTGAGCAAACGGGGAACTCCCGAAGCCGCCATCCGGATCGGCATCTCCACGGCGGGCTGCTCGGGCTTTTCCTACAAGCTGGAATACGCCGATCAGGTGGAAGACGGGGATCTGGTGTATGAATCGTTCGGC
>JADGBU010000125.1:7134-10589 GCA_015231295.1 Magnetococcales bacterium
ATCCCAAGGAGAAGGAACGCTGCGGTTGCGGCGAGTCCTTCAAGGTGTGATGAATCCGACCCTGCCCCTCGTCTGCTGGTCCTGCCGGGGTCCGACTCCGGCAGGACTCTTTTGCACCACCTGCTCGGCCCTGCTGCCACCGGACCCGAACATGGATTGTTTCCGTCTGTTCGGCCTGGAACCGCTCTACGAGTTGGATCTCCCCACTCTGGAAACCCGTCAGCGGACACTGCAAAAGCAGCTGCATCCCGACTTTTTCGCCCAACGCAGTGCCACGGAACGGCGTCTCTCCCTGGAGTGGACCACCCGGATCAACGAAGCGTCCCAAATCCTGACCGATCCCGTGGCCCGGGCCGGTTATCTGCTCTCTCGGCTCGGCTGGCAGGCGGATCGACCGGCACCCGACCCGGAGTTTCTGGAAGAGGTGATGACACTGCGGGAGATTCTGGAAGAGGTGGATCCGGCGTCCCCGGATGCCCTCGCGAAATTGGCCGTGCTCAAGACCGAAGCCCGCGCCCGTCTGCAGGCCGATCAGCAACGGGTGAGCGCGGGGTTTCAGGAGTGTCTGAGCGGCGCGGGGCAGGAGGCTCTTGCGCAGACCGCCCGCCATGTGGATCGGATGCGCTATCATCGCCGCTATCTGGAGGAGCTGGATCGACTGGAAGATCGCGCCTTCGATCCGGACAACTGAAACCATTGCGGGGGTCCGGGGCGATCGTCGCCCGAGAACCGTTCCCGCTCCGGGGCGTTGCCCCGGCCCCACCAGGGGCGTTGCCCCTGGACCCCACCAGGGGGATAATCCCCCTGGACCCGTAATGGCAAAATCATGCATCCCAATCCGGATGCGGTTCAGGAGAGAACATCCCTATGGACGTGTTGTTGGAGATCATGGAACCGGGTCAATCCCTGCTTCCCCATCAAACCGGACCCGGCATCCCGAAACGGGTGGTTGGCATCGATCTGGGCACCACCTTTTCTTTGGTGGCGGCGATCGGGCTGGATGGCAAACCGCTCTGCATCCCGGATGACGACGATCAATGCGCCCTGCCCTCCGTGGTCCACTATGGAGCCGATCAATCGATTCTCGTGGGTCGCGCCGCGCGCGAACTGGCCCTGAGTCACCCGGAAGCGACCATCGCCTCGGTCAAACGCTACATGGGGCGTGGCGTGGCAGATATCCAGGCCCACATGTCCACCATTCCCCACGGCCTGGAAACCGGCGACGGAGGTATGGTACGAATCGTCGCGGGCAGCAGCCGGGTCTCTCCGGTGGAGGTGTCGGCGGAAATTCTCAAGGCTCTCAAGAAGCGGGCCGAATCCGCTCTGGGAGGCTCGCTGCAAGGGGCGGTGATCACGGTTCCGGCCTATTTCGACGATGCCCAGCGTCAGGCCACCAAGGATGCCGCCCGCGTGGCCGGTCTGGAGGTGCTGCGCCTGCTCAACGAACCCACCGCCGCCGCCCTGGCCTACGGTCTCGACAAGGGCAGCGAAGGATTGTACGCCATCTACGATCTGGGCGGTGGCACCTTCGACATCTCCCTGCTGAAACTGGAAAAAGGTCTGTTTCAGGTCATGGCCACCGGGGGGGACTCGGCCCTGGGCGGCGATGATCTGGATCAGTGGATCGTCGAACGCATCCGAACCGAAACGGGTATGGAAAATCCCGATCCGGGCTGGATTCAGGCCTGTCGCAAAGTGGCGCGCGAAGTCAAGGAGCGACTGACGCACGAAGCGTCTGTCACCTTCCCCCTTCCCGGAGCCGATACCACCCGAACCAGCCACATCACCCGCACCGAATTCGAACAAGGTGTCCGGGATCTCATCTGGCGAACCATTCCGATCTGTCGCCGGGTACTCAAGGATGCGGGAGTCTCCCCCGACGCCCTGCAAGGGGTGGTGCTGGTGGGTGGATCGACCCGTGTCCCCCTGGTCCGAAAGATGGTGGCGGATTTCTTCGGACGCGAACCCTTGGTGGATCTGGATCCGGATCAGGTGGTGGCTCTGGGGGCGGCCCATCAGGCCGAAGCGTTGGCCGGCAACGCGCCCGCCGAAATGTTGCTGCTGGATGTCACCCCCCTCTCCCTGGGCATCGAAACCATGGGAGATCTGGTGGAAAAAATCGTCCCGCGCAACGCGCCCATTCCCACCGCACGCGCTCAGGATTTCACCACGTTCAAGGATGGTCAGACCGCCATGGCGATTCACGTGGTGCAGGGAGAACGGGAGCTGGCCAGTCAATGCCGTTCCCTGGCCCGCTTCGAACTGCGGGGCATTCCGCCCATGACCGCCGGTGCCGCGAGAATTCGCGTATCCTATCAGGTGGATGCGGACGGATTGCTGACCGTTTCCGCCCGCGAGGAGACCACCGGCGTGGAACAGTCGATCACGGTCAAGCCCTCCTATGGCTTGACCGATACCGAAATCGCCGACATGCTGCAAGAAGCCATGCGACACGGCGAAACGGATATGTTGACGCGCCTGTTCAACGAGGCCAAAGTGGAGGCGGATCGCGTTCTGGCGGCGGCGGGTGCCGCGCTGCGCGAGGATGGCGATCTGTTAAGCGAAGCCGAACTGCAACGGGTCAAAAAGGCGATGCTGGCAGTCTGGGAAACCACACAAGGGAGTTCCGCCGACGCCATCAATGAAGCCGTCCAGAAGATGGATCAGGAAACACGATTTTTTGCACAACGGCGCATGGACCGGAGCCTGCAACAGGCCATGACCGGTCGCAAAGTGGATGAATTCGCGTGATGGACAAGGAGTGGTCATGATCAGAATCACTTTTCTGCCGAGCAATCGGATCGTGGAAGCCGAAGCGGGTTCCACGCTGCTGGAGGTTGCCCACGACAACGACATTCCCCTGGAAGGAGCCTGTGAAGGGGCCTTGGCCTGTTCGACCTGCCATGTCATCGTGGATCCCGCCTGGGCGGATCGCCTGGACCCCGCCGATGAACGGGAAGAGGATATGCTGGACAAGGCGTTCGGCCTGACCGCGACCAGTCGTCTGGGATGTCAGATCGTTCTGGATGACTCGCTGGATGGGCTGATCGTAACCATTCCCCCCTATTCGATCAACATCAGCGTGGACAAAAAAGGAGGACGCTCATGAAATGGACCGATACGCACGAAATCGCCATGGCCCTGGCCGACACCCTGCCCGACCAGGATCCCATGTCGGTACGTTTCACGGAGTTGATGGAGTGGGTGATGAACCTTCCGGGGTTCGTGGATACCCCCCAACGGTGCAATGAAAAGGTGCTGGAAGCGATCCAAATGGCCTGGATGGATGAGGTGTAGAAAAAAATCACGTCACATGCACAAACGGGGTTCACCTGCAGCAAATTATTTGCTATAGTCCCGTTGTTGACCGCGCAGGAGGTTCTCCGATAGCGATCACAGATGGGCCGTTAGCTCAGTTGGTAGAGCAGCAGACTTTTAATCTGCGGGTCGTGGGT
>JADGBU010000126.1 GCA_015231295.1 Magnetococcales bacterium
CTTATGGCCCGCTGATTAAGAGTCAGCTGCTCTACCAACTGAGCTAACGACCCAAAGCGTCAATCAATATCGCCAGATTGCCATGTTTCTCGCCCGGGGTCAAGGAAAATTTCAGGAGGATTGCGCTGGCGGGTTCGTCCCCTTGACCCGGAGTGAGAAAAACGTGTAATCCGGGAATCCGTCCATGGGTCTGGTTGTTTCATGAGGGCGATTCTGTCCGCAGCGGCGTCGAAGGGGTTTTCATGATTTGGCAAGCGTGGTTTGCGTTGGGGGTGGTGTTGGCGTGTGTGTTGATGTTGGCGCGCAATCGTCATGCCTCGGACGCCGTGTTGATGGGGGGCGTCACCTTGTTGCTGCTCTTCGGGGTGCTGACTCCCAAACAGGCTTTGGCCGGCCTGGCCAATGAGGGCATGGTCACGGTGGGGGTGCTCTATGTGGTGGTCGCCGGATTGGAAGAAACCGGAGCCGTCCGCTGGATCTCCGATACCATCCTCGGTGAGCCCCGCTCCCTGACGCATGCCCTTTGGCGGTTGGCGTTGCCGATTCTGGTCATTTCGCCATTTCTCAACAATACCCCGGTGGTGGCCATGTTCATTCCCGCCGTCGGGGCCTGGGCGATGCGGCATCGTCTGCCCATGTCGGCCCTGATGATGCCGTTGGCCTTTCTGACCTCCGCCGCCGGATTGTGTACGCTGGTGGGGTCCAGCACCAATCTGGTGGTGCATGGCCTGCTGCTCGCTCCTTCCGGCGGGCGGGGATTTTCGTTGTGGGAACTGGCGGCCATCGGCATTCCCGTCACTCTCAGCGTGCTTTTTTATGTATTGGTGTTGGGTCAGCGTCGTCTTCCGGCGCGCCATGCGGTTTCCGAGTCGTTTGCCAATGTCCGGGAGTATACCGTCGAAATGATGGTCGAACCCGGTGGACCGCTGGCGGGCAGATCGATTCGCGAGGCGGCCCTGCGGCAGTTGCCCGGCCTCTATCTGGTGGAGATCCAACGAGGAGATGAAGTGTTGCCTGCGGTCTCTTCCCATCAGATTCTGCATGGGGGGGATCGGTTGCTGTTTACCGGAGTGGTCGATTCGGTGGCCGATCTGCGGGCCGTGCGCGGATTGCTGCCCGCCACCGATCAGGTTTTCAAGCTCGAAGCCTCGGCCCGCGAACGGGTCATGGCCGAGGCGGTGGTCTCCGACTCCTGCCCTCTGGTGGGACGCAGCGTGCGGGAGGGACGCTTCCGCACGCTTTATCAGGCCGCCATCCTGGCGGTGGCCCGCAATGGCGTCAAACTGTCCGGCAAGATCGGGGATATCGTGTTGCGTCCCGGTGATCAGTTGTTGCTGGAGGCCCACCCTGCGTTTCTCGATCAGTATCGCCTGACCCGCGATTTTTTGCTGGTTCGTCATGTGGATCAGTTTCATCCGGTCCGTCATCAGCGCGCGCCCGTGGCTTTGGCGATTCTGTTCGGGTTTGTCGGCATGGCCACCCTGGGCGGACTCTCCACCCTGGAATCCGCGCTGCTCTCCGCCGGTTTGATGCTGGTCACGGGATGCGTTACCAGCGGCGAGGCGCGGCGGGCGGTCGAATGGCAGGTGCTGCAGGTGATCGCCGCCTCCTTCAGTCTCGGCATCGCCCTGGAAACCAGTGGCGCGGCCCGGTTTCTGGCCACGCAACTGATTCATCTCGCCGATCAGAACCCCTGGGCATCTCTGGCGGCGGTCTATTTTGTCACCGCGTTTCTGACTCAGGTGGTCACCAACAATGCCACCGCCGTGTTGATGTTTCCCATCGCCATGGCGGCGGCCAGGGATCTGAATGTCTCGGTGATGCCTTTTGCCGTGGTGGTGCTGGTGGCCGCCTCTTCGGCGTTCGTCACGCCGATCGGGTATCAGGTCAACCTGATGGTGCAAGGGGTCGGGGGATATCGTTTCGGGGATTATGTCCGGTACGGATGGCCGCTTTCTGTGCTGGTCGGCGCGGTGACGATCGCCCTGACCCCCTGGATCTGGCCTTTTTGAGCGGGAATAAAATTAATTCACTGTGGTCTGTCTGGTCATGTTATGATGCCGCATGCCAAAATCGACCCGGATGAATCGGGTATTTGGCTTTTTCTGAATCATATCGTGCAACGAACCATTCGGAGTGCGCGCGCATGCAGGCACCGCAGCAGGATCATCTGTCTGCGCTCTCGGAGGGGCTCCGGGATGCGCTGACGGAACTGGTGAAAACGCTTTTACCCGATTTGGCGCGTCAGGTCATCCAGGAGGAGATCGATCGCATCCGGGCCGAGGAGATGGCCCTGCCGGACCGGGAAGAGTTGGTGACGGTGATCCGTGACGCCTTCGCGCCCCGTGTGGAACGGATCGCCCGGGAAACCACACGTGAAATGGTTCTCGAATTGCTGCCCGATGTGGCGGAACGTCTGGTGCGCGCGGAGATCGAGCGCATCGGTCAATCCCGTTGATCGGCTCTTTCTTGTGGTCTGGATCGCCCTGGAGTGGACATCATGAGCGTTGAGAAGCGGGGTCTGCCGGCGTGGACCCGGAATGGTTGGCGGATTGTTCCGGCACAGGGGCTGTTGTGGCTCGGATTGATGCTGATCTCCCCGCCAGGCACGGCGGCGGAGGTCGTCCCTGTGGTGCCGGAAGCTCTGGCCACGGCCCTGCGGGTCGCGGTGGAGGCCGAGGCCAAACGGGATGCCGGAGCGGTCGATCATTTTCTCAAGGCGGCCCGTCTGGCCGCCGAGGCCAAACGTCCGCAAGAGTTGATGGCGAGCAACGATGCCATCCTGAGACTGCGGGAGGCGATTCCGGAACGGTTCCTGGAAAAACAGGCGGCGGCTTCCGGATTCCCGGCGGAAAAGGGGGAGACGGCGCGGAAGTGGTCGGTTCTCAACCAGGAGAGCGCGACCCTGCTGGCCAAGGGGGATCTGGTCGGCGCGGTGGATCGGGCCGGAAAGTCCCTGGAAATGGCCAAAACCGAGTTCGGAGCGCGTCATTTCACGGTGCTGGTGGCGTTGCGGGAGCTGGCGATTCTGCGTTATCAGTCCGGGGCTCCCGCCGAGGCCGAATCGGGTCTGGAGCAGGCCATCGCGCTGGGCACGGAGTCGCTGGGGGCCGATCATCCCGAAACCCTGAAGCTGCAAACCCTGCTGGCCGATCTGCTGGAGGCGGGCGGGGGCTTCGTCAAGGCCCGGGAGTTGCGCAAAGGGGTGCTCGCGGGTTGGGAGAAGGCTCTGGGTGCCGATCATCCCGCCGCGCTGGAGGCGGGGCTGGTGTTGGCGCGGCTGCATCTGAACATGGGCGATGCCGATTCGGCCCATCAGTGGCTGGTCGGAGCCCGGGAGCGGTTTGAAAAAAGTCTGGGCAACTGGCATCCCCGTCTGGCCGAATGTCTGGCCCTGACCGCCACCGCGCTGGCGCGCAAGGGGGAGGTGAAAGGGGCTTTGGCCGAGTATGAGAAGGCGTTCGAGATTCAGCGGATGGCGTTGCCGTCGAACGCGCTCGCCGCGCTGACGCCACGGGTCGAGGCGGCGGAACTGATCCGCCGGGAGGGCCGGTTCGACGAGGCGCGGAAGATTCTGGAGGAGGTGATCGGCCTGGCCCGTTCGGAGCCGACGGCGGCGCAGGCCCTGCTGGACGCGCAGGGGGCGTTGGCTCAGGTGTTCGAGGATGCGGCGGAGTACGACCAGGCCGAACCCCTGATCCGCGAGGTGTTGCGGGGTGAACAGGCCATGCTCGGTCCGGATCATCCCAATCTGCTGGCGACCCGGAATCGCCTGGCGGGGATTTATCGGCGTCAGGGACGGCTGGCCGAGGCGGAGAAGCTCTATGCCGAGGTGTTGGATGGCTATCGCAAGGTGTTGGGCACCGAGCATCAGGCCTCGATCAATCTGATGAACAATCTGGGATTGGTGTACGAAAACGAGGGGCTCTATGACGAGGCCGAGCCGTTGTTGCGGGCGGCGTTGCAGAGTTCCCGCAAGGTGGCCGGGGAGGATCATCCCGAAACCCTGGCGATGATGAACAATCTGGCGTTGCTGCACGAAAGCCAGGGCAATTTCGACAAGGCCGAGCCGCTGTATCGCAACGCCATCGCCATCGCGACCCGCAAACTCGGAGAGAAGCATCCGGATGCTTTGGCCTTCGTCAACAATCTCGCCTATCTGCATTTGTTGCAGCAGAATTATGCGGAGGCTGCTCCCCTCTTCGAGCAGGTGCTGACCCACTGGAGCGCGGTGCATGGCGAGTCCCACCAGAAGAGCCTCAAGGCGTTGAACAATCTTGCCCGGGCGCGCCACAAGCTCGGAGCCCGGGAGGAGGCGGAAAAGCGCTTCAAGAAAGCGTTGACGTTGCGTCAGTCGGTGCTCGGCGAGCGGCACATGGATACCTTGCGCACCATGCGCGATCTGGGCGCGCTCTATCTGGACATGGGACGGCTGCCGGAAGCTGAAGAGTTGTTGAGAAAGGCGTTGCAACTCGATGAGGAGGTGTTGGGCAAACAGCACCCCTACACCTTCGAGACCCTCCACACCCTGGCCGATACCCTGGAGGCCAAAAAGAGTCCGGCGGCACTTCAGGAGTCCTTCGCTCTGCGGCGCGAGGGCTTTGCGCGCCGTTCGGAGTTTCTGAATCGCATGCTGTGGGCCACCGGGGACAATGCCAGAGAGGGGTATGTCCGGCTGCATCGGGGGGAGCTGAACACCTTCTTGTCGCAGATCTCCCGTCAGGAGTCGGCGGCGGGCGGGCGCGAGCTGTTGGAGGTGGGTCTGCGACGCAAGGGATTGCTGCTCAAGATCACCGCCGAAATGCGTCAGGTGATGCAGATGTCCAAGAATCCCCAGTTGGAGGTGATCGGGCGTCGTCTTACGTCGGCGCGCAAGAAACTGGCCGCCTTGACCCTCTCCGGACCGACCCCGGAGACCAAAGACAATCATCTCAAGCTGATGAACGAGCTGGAAGAGACCGTGGACAAGCTTCAGCTCGATCTGGGGCGGATGAGCAAACGGTTTCGCCGATCGGTGGATCCGGTGACGCTGGAAAAATTGCTGGAGCATCTGCCCGAGGATGCGGTGCTGGTGGATTTTCTCACCTACTCCGAACGGGGGCGCAATCGGCTGGTGGCCGGCACGCTGCGTCGCGAGCAAGGCAAGCCGGTCTTCGCCATGGTGCCCTACCGGACCGATATGGATGAACTCCAGAAGGTGATCGTGGACTATCGGACCATCATCCAGGAGGAGGGGATCGAGGCCGAGGAGCTGACCAAGGCCGGACAGGAGGCCTACGACGTGATCTGGGCTCCGCTCAAGGCGGCTCTGGGGGAGCGGAAGGTGGTCTATGTGGTGCCGGATGGCCTGTTGAATATTTTGCCCTTCAATGCCCTGATCGACGAGGAGGGGATCTATCTGGCCAAGAGTCTCGATCTGCATCTGCTCACGTCGAGCCGGGATCTGCTGCCGACGGAAATTCCCGCCGCCCAGGGGGGCTTGATGATTCTCGCCGGTCCCGATTACGACTCCGACAAGGTGGTGGATCGTCAGGTGATCCAGGAGCTCGAAGGCAAACGCTCCGCGTCGGGTGCGGCGGAACTCAAAGAGGGATTGCGGGCCTTCTCCCAGGGGATGCGGGGATTGCATTTCGATCCGCTCCCCGGAGCCGAGAAGGAAGGCAAATTGATTCTGGGTCAGGCCGGGGATCAAAAGCAGGAGAATCGACTGTTTCTCAAGTTCGACGCCCAGGAAAAGGTGGTGCAATCCATCGAGACGCCACCCGAGGTGCTGCATATTGCCACTCATGGTTTTTTTCTCAAAGCCGATGACAGCTTGAGAAAGCGTCTTCTGAAAATGCAGCGGGGAGGCGAGGTCAATATGCCGCCGCCGGGGGATAATCCCTTGTTGCGATCTGGTCTTGCTTTTGCAGGCATCAACGGCAATGCCGGATTTCTCGGAGAGATCGATACCCGCAACGATGGGGTGTTGACCGCTCTGGAGGTGTTGAGTCTCGATTTGACCGGAACCCGCTTGACGGTGTTGTCCGCCTGCGAAACCGGTCTGGGTGAGATTCACGAAGGCGAGGGGGTGTATGGATTGCGGCGTTCGTTCCAGGAGGCGGGATCGGAAGCGGTGATCGCCTCGTTGTGGGAGGTGAGCGACGCGGGAACCCAGGCCTTGATGACCGGGCTCTACAAGCGATTGCTCGCTGGCAAAACACCCCACGAATCCCTGCGCGAGGCGCGTCTGGAAATGATGGATTCGGAGGAGTGGTCTTACCCCTATATCTGGTCGGCTTTCATGCTGGTGGGAAAATAAGAAGGAATCTCTCATGGCCAAACGCATCGAACTCACCCCGTTTCGTCCCCTGGAACTCTTTTCCCACGTTCTGGACCGTCCCCACGAAGGGGCGCGCATCGAGGTTCCCGGCGACGAGTTGATGTTGCGGGCCGACTTCCAGCGACACGGGGCGGATCTGCTGTTGCGGGGCACCGGGGAGCATGCGGGTCAGACGGTTTTGATTCCGGGTTATTTCTCTCTGGCCACGCCGCCCGATCTGCTGACGGTCGCCGGAGCCCGCATCACCGGTGATCTGGCGACCCGTCTGGCCGGACCTCTGGTGCCGGGGGTCTACGCCGAGGCGGCGGCGACAACGGGTCAGACCGGCATCGGCACGGTGGAGACGGTGCAGGGAGAGGCCTCCATCACCCGTTCCGGGGTGCAGATTCCCGTCACTCAGGGCATGGCCCTGCTGGAGGGGGATATCGTGCAGACCGGAGCCAAAGGGAGCGTCGGTTTGATCTAGGCCGACAAGTCCACGGTGGCTCTGAGCGATAACGGACGGCTGGTGATCGAAAAGATGGAGTTCGATCCGGCGGCGGGGACCGGCAAATCCTCCACCAACGTGGTGCAGGGCGTTTTCATGTTCACCAGCGGTGGCGTGGCCAAGCTGGGTCCGAACAATATGGTGTTCAAGACCCCGGTTGCCGAGATCGGCATTCGTGGCACCACGGTGGCCGGTCAGGCCCAGGCCGAAGGCAGTGAAAACACCATCACCCTGTTGCAGGACGCCGATGGGGGGGTGGGTCAGATTTCGGTCACGAACGCGGCGGGCACCCAGTTGCTCAACCAGGTCAACCAGACGACGACGGTGAAGAGTTATTCCGCGCCGCCGGTGCAACCCTATATCATGCCTGCCTCGCAGGTGGCGCAGCGTTACGGATCCGCCTCCCAGGTGTTGCCGCCGCCCCAGGTGATTCCAGGCAAGAACCAAGAACAACATCGCGCCGGAGAGGCTGCGGCAGGCGGTAAAGAGGGCGAAGAGGGCAAGAAGGAAGGCGAGGGCAAGAAGGAAGGGGACGGCAAGCAGGAAGGCGAAGGCAAGCAGGAAGGCGAAGGCAAGGAGGGCGAGGGCAAGAAAGAGGGCGAAGGCAAGGAGGGAGAAGGCAAAGAGGGAGAAGGCAAAGAGGGAGAAGGCAAAGAGGGCGAGGGCAAGAAAGCGGGCGAGGGCAAGCAGGAAGGAGAGGCTCCCAAGGAGGGCGAGGGCAAGGCTCCCGGGGAGGGTGCGGCTCCGGCCCATGAGCCGGGTGCCGGCACGGCTCCCGAGGGGACCGGCGTGCATGCCGAAGGCGGCGCGCCGCCTTCCGGCGGGTCTGGCGAGGGGACGGGAGCGGGGATGTCCGCCGATACTGGCGCGCCTCCTCCGGGGGCGTCGCTCGCCTCGGGGATGACGCTCCAGGCCGGGCCGGGGATGTCGCCGGGGAATGGAATGCCCTCCCCGTCGGGCACGGAAAATGTGACGCAGAATGCCCTGGCCAACAATCTGCAATCCTATGGGGTTGCTCCCGCCTCGACGCTTGCGGGCGGCACTGGTGCCTTGCAGAGCGCGTTGGGCAACAATCTGGCGGCGTATGGCATTCAGCCATCGTCCATGCCGGTCAGTGCTGCGGAAGCCGTGAAGAACGTACTGCAGGGGGTGCAGTCCTCCGGCATCCAGAACAATACGGGTAACACGATTACCACGCCGCCGATTCAACCTCCGCCCAACAATCCGCCCAACACCGATAACGGTTCCGGAGAGAACCCGGATGATGGCACCAACCATTCGTTCAAGGTGGCGGATGATTATCTGGTCGGTGCGCGGGTCTATGTGGACGACAACCGGGACGGGACGGCCCAGGAGAGTGAATTTGTCGGCGTCACCCTGGTTGGAGGATTGATCACTTTTTCCAGTTCCAAGCAGGGAGATATCATCGTTCTCGGGGGTATCGACCAGTCCACCGGGCTCGAAAATACCATGGTGCTCCGGGCGGTCAGCGGCTCCACGATTGTCAATCCGCTGACGACTCTGGTTCAGGAGTATGCCGAGACGTTCGGGGTCGCGGTCGGCACGGCGGCCAATATGATCAGGAGCAAGCTCGGACTGCCCGAGGGAATCGATCTGTCCACCTTCGATCCGCTCGCCTCCCCCACCAACAGCACCGCCATCGCCGTTCAGAAGGTGATCGCCCAGATCGCCACCATCGCCCTCTCTTCCAGCTCTTCCGCCGCCGCGCTGAATGCCTTGATCACGGCGATCTCCACCTCGGAACAGATCATCGATCTGGGCGACAGCAGCACCATCGCGTCGATTTTCTATCCCGGTGCCCTCACCTCTTCCGCATTGGCCACGATTCAGAGCGCAGTCGCCGAGATCGAGAATGCCACCAGCATTCAGCAGATGTCCGCCATCCAGAAGGAAGGGGTGGAAGAGGCGGGAGAGAACCCTGACAATCAGGATCCCACCGGCAGTGTCACCATCTCTGGCAACGCGGTCGAAGGGGCTACCCTGAGCGTCAGCCATACTCTGGCCGATGCGGATGGTTTGGGCACGATCGGTTATCAATGGCTGGCCGATGGCGTGGCCATCAACGGCGCCACCGGGCAAACGCTGGTGCTGGCCCAGTCGCAGGTGGGCAAGGCGATCACGGTTCAGGCCCGTTATACCGACGAAGGCGGCACCTTCGAGAGCGTCTCCAGTGACGCCACGGCAGCGGTGGCCAACGTCAACGACGCGCCCACCGGTTCCCTGGGCATCAGCGGGTTGGCCCGCGTCGGCTCCACGCTGACCGCCGCCTCCACCCTGAACGATGAAGATGGGTTGGGTCCGTTCGATTATCAGTGGTACGCCGACGGGTCGGCCATCGCCAATGCCACGGGCAGCACTTTGGTGCTGACGCAGGCGGAGTTGGGCAAGGTGATCACCCTGGAGGTGAATTACACCGATCGGCAGGGCAGCGCCGAAAGTGTTCACTCCTCCGGGACGGCAGAGGTGAGCGAGAACAATCACGAGCCCACCGGCACGGTCGCCATCAGCGGACTGGCGGTGGAAGGGGCGACCCTGACGGCCCGCAACACCCTGGAAGATGCGGATGGCCTGGGGACGATCGCGTATCAGTGGATGGCGGATGGCGAGGTGATCCAGGGCTCCGGCACCACGCTGGTATTGACCCAATCCCTGGTGGGCAAGATGATTTCGGTGACGGCCTATTACACCGATCAGGGCGGCACCTTCGAGAGCGTGACCAGTGACGCCACGGCAGAGGTGGCCAATGTCAACGACGCGCCCACCGGTTCTTTGAGTATCAGCGGGTTGGCCCGTGTCGGCTCGACGCTGACCGCCGTCTCCACCTTGAACGATGAAGACGGGCTGGGCACGTTCGATTATCAGTGGTACGCCGACGGGTCGGCCATCGCCAACGCCACGGGCGGCACGCTGGTGCTGACGCAAGCGGAGTTGGGCAAGGTGATCACCCTGGAGGTGAATTACACCGATCGGCAGGGCAGTGCCGAAAGTGTTCACTCCTCCGGGACGGCAGAGGTGAGCGAGACCAATCGGGAGCCCACCGGCAGCGTCGCCATCAGCGGCGAGGCGGTGGAAGGGGCGACCCTGACCGCCAGCCATACCCTGGAAGATGCGGATGGCCTGGGGACGATCGCGTATCGATGGATGGCCGATGGGGTGGAGGTTTTCGGCGAAGGCAATACGCTGCGGTTGACCCAATCTGTGGTGGGCAAGGCGATCACGGTTCAGGCCCGATATGTCGATCAGGGCGGCGCGTCGGAGAGCGTCTCCAGCGTGGCGACCGAACCGGTGGCCAACCTCAACGATGCCCCGGTGGGCGAAGTCGCCATCTCCGGATCGGCCTTGCAGGGGCAAACCCTCACCGCAACGGTGTCGCTGAGCGATGAAGATGGATTGGGGAGCTTGAGCTATCAATGGCTGGCCGATGGTCAGGCCATCGGGGAGGCGACCGGCAACACCCTGCTGCTGAGCCAGTCCGAAGTGGGCAAGGTGATCTCCGTCGCGGTGCGCTACACCGATCTCCAGGGCACGGAGGAGAGTGTCACTTCTTTCGGTACGGCGGCGGTGGTCAACGTCAACGATGCCGCCGTCGGTGTCGTGACCATCACCGGCCTCACCTCGGGAAGCGCGTCCCAGTATGCCACGCAGGTGAGCGATTTCAGCTCCCAGTGGTCCACGGGGAACTGGTCGGCCAA
>JADGBU010000127.1 GCA_015231295.1 Magnetococcales bacterium
CTCCCGCAATACAACATATTGATTTTTATGATTTTATTTAAAGCGTTACGCGAACCTCCTGATAGGTGGAATTGAATGCCGGATGACAGCACAGAAGAAATCAACATAACAATTTGATATTAGACATCTTTGTTTGCTGCTTTTTTTGGTACGACCTCCTGTACGCTTGGAGTTCGCGCTAGACATTTATTGCTACTGGTGAGATAGCACAAGAGCATCAGACGATCAACGGGCCATCAATGTCATAGGACACCTTGATGCCATAATGTTCCACCCGGTGATGCCACTCGGTGCCCAGATTATAAAACCGGATGCTATCCTCGGACGGATCCATAATTTCCAGCAACGTGTGTTTGAATTTGATGAGTTGGGCTGGATCCACCTTGCATTCAAATACCGAATTTTGGACTCGTTGTCCATAGTCAAGACACGCCTTGGCGACACGTCGCAAACGTCGGCGGCCTGCCGCATGCACCGTGGAAACATCATAGGCGACGAGAACATACATAGTTCATAACCTCAACGCCACAAAAAGGCCGGATAGGCATCCAAATCGCCCCGCAGATAACGCGCCAGCAGTCGTGCCTGAAGGTGAGGCAATAATCCATAGATGGTTTTCTCATTCAGGAATGGATGTGTGAACTCTTCTTTTTTACGTTCCTGCCATGCCACCAGAACTTTTTTACGTGATTCTTCGCGAAGCAGAACCGCGCCATTTTCTCGATGTTCAAAATCTTCGGCACTCACCTGTTTGCGGTTGATCAGACTCAAGGCCAGACGATCGGCCAATACCGGACGGAACTCTTCCATCAGATCAAGTGCCAACGACGGGCGACCAGGACGATCGCGATGAAAAAAACCAACTGCCGCATCCAAACCGGTGGATTCAAGGGCAGAGCGGCAATCATGACCCAACAAGGCATAAAGAAAAGATAATAGCGCATTGACCGGATCCAGCGGCGGACGGCGGTTGCGACCGGAAAATTGAATGGCGGGATCTCCTCCGGAAAGCAGATGTCCAAATGCGTTGAAATAGCAGTGGGCCGCATGGCCCTCCTCGCCACGCAGGGTATCCGCATTTTTGGCCAGAGAGACGCCGCGCAAAGCACTAGCCAATTCGTCCACGGCCTTGGATAAACCACCAACAGAATCGGCATCGGATCGATCCCGACGTGCGCGTTGCAATACAGTGCGACAGTTGGCGATTTTGGCGGCCACACAGTGTCTGGCGATTTCCAACGAGGGGCCCTCCATGTCTGCTCGTCGGTACTGTTCACGCCGCAACAACACGTTGCCCGGTGCAAATCCGGTTGCCGCCGCCAGAAAATGCCCATGCGGCGTACAGAACGACAAAGTCACCCCACCTTCGGCGCAAGCAGCCATCAACTGGGCGGAAGCCCCGATATCCCAACCCAGACAGACGATTCCGTCCAAATTGTGCAGAGGAATCCTCAAGCGGGTTTCGCCATCCACCCGCACATCCACGGCTTCACCCTGTTTGCGCAACCAAGCACCTTCCAGGGTCACGAACAAAGTATTGAGATGTTGTTGCATGTTTCAACTCTCCATCAAAATTTGATTCAACGCATCCCGGAACCAGTTTCCCGCCTGGGCAGGCGTCTCGCGCCTTCGGGGCAGGCAAACCGAAAGCAGTGAACAACCACGGCATAGGCTGGCACGATAGAGCGCGGGAGGAGTCACACCACGATCCAGAAGCGCATGCAAAGCCTGCGCGGTCTGGATTGTCGTGGCACGCAATTCCGGAGTGAAGGAAACCGAGGTGCGTCTTCGGGGTTCGCCATAAAACAGAGCCCCTTCGGTGATCGGGATGCCAAGCATCTCTTCCAGAGAGATCGCCTGAGCGCACAACTGCACCAAATCGGCTTCATGGGATTTGGGACGACCGCGTTTGTACTCCACGGGCCGCACCGCCTCCCATTTCTCCGAAGCCTTTGAAGAGCGTTTGCGCGAGGACAAAAACTCAACCAGATCACATTGTCCTATGATTCCCAACGTTTCGGAAACCACGGGCAGACCACGGACCAAACGCATCCCTGGCCTGCTTTCTTCGGACTCTTCGTGGACCTTTTCATGCAGCAGATTGCCCTCAGCGGTCAGACGATTGTTGATCCAGATCTGTTCCAAATGGATCAAGGCACATTGTCGCTCGCAATAGACAAAATGTTGCAAAGCCGACAGCGGCGCATAACGACGTTCTGGATTCATCTGTTCCCGCCTCGGAGCCTGAAAAGGTTACACCCGCCGAATCAGCGTGACCCCTTTGGCCACCTGTTCCAGAGAACTGCCGGAAGACAATACGGTTTCTATCGGTTTGCCATCGAACGTGACCGCATAGTCCCCGAAAGCGCGTGGCGGTTTGCCGGGTTGAATCAAGCGCACGCCGACCCGATCGAACAGAACATGGGCCGGAGCCTCTCCCAGGGCACTGTCATGACGGAAGAGCAACAGAGCACGCGCCACCATTTCGCCTCGACTGGCAGAACGATCATGTTCGAACATGTTTTCCAGGGCTTGCCACAGCAGTTCCAAATCCTCTTCCGAAAATCCGGTCTGCTGCGCCAAAGGCGCGCTGATGAAACCGTGGGTGCGATACAAGCCATAGGGAATGGTGAATTTCCGTCCCATGGTTCGGTTATCTCCATCCTGTTTCTTGGCCTCATCTTCGGTGGTGACCGCCATACGGGTGATGCTGTGTTCGGCGGCGATGACCGGATCGCTGCTGCGGCCAAAGGTGAACTGGACCGGTCCTCGAACTTGGCCGCAATTGGTTCCGGTGGTCATGACCGCCCCGAAGGCGCGCACATCGAAAAAGTTGCGACACATCCATTTGCGCGCCGCATCCACCTGTTCTCCACTGCCCTTGCGTTTGCCATCCTTGCTGTCTTGGGTGATTCCCAGTGCCGCATGAGCGCGATCATGCTGTTGATTCAGAATCGCCTTCTCACGAACATAGATGTCATATCCCACACCCGTGGCTCCGACATCTTTCTGCTGCTGATCCAGATGACGCAGTTGCACATAGTTGCGGATCTTGCGTTTGAGACAGACATCGGTGATCAATCCGTGACTGGTTTCGGCATCGATGCGGGGCAGATTGCCGGCATCCGGATCGCCATTCGGATTGCCGTCCTTGACATCGAACAGGTAAACAAAGTCATAACGATGATTCATAGTATTTGTTCCTTTCTTAGGCTGGATTATCGATCGAAATTGGATTGGTGTCGCCTTTGGCGGTGAAGAAAGCCTGACGTTGGTGATAGTAGCCGATGGCAAAGAGTCCTTGTTCTTCCAAAGAAAGCGTGGAAGGAATGTCGGTCACGGCACTCATGATCTCCTGAACATTTTTTTCCCGGTTCACCTTGGCACCGAAGGAAATTTTGCCGAGATGATGCTGATAGGTACGCAACAGGCGCGGAAAGACCGAGCCGGGGGTGGCGGAAGCCGCGCCATAAAAACGGTCCCGGATGGTGGCGTTGATGCCAGGAAGTGCCTCTTCCTGGGTTTTTTCCAAGGCGGCAAACAGACGACCCAGACGATAGGCCGGATCCGGGCGGGTAGTATCCAAACTCACGGTAATTTCTCCTTTCCAACGGGGTGAGCGGTTGAGCCAAGCTTTGAGGATGGCAGCACGCAGATAATTGATTTGTCGATTGGGGTGTTGTTTGTCGTCCCGGTCGGCGCGGATGCGACGGATCACCGCAGCAGCCAGGGCGTCGGGATAGGGGGTGCCGTTCAGAATGGCACGCATCAGCGATCCTTCCAGCAGTGGGGCCACATCCTTGCCATCACGGGCGCTCTCCTTGAGCAGCATCCACACTGGCGGAAACTCCCTGCCCTTGGATGGACGCACGATGTTGATGGCCTCGAAATGGTCGCGCAGACGTTCCACGAAATGGCCCAGCGTGGAGACGTGCCAAAAGCGCACCGAAATCCGTCCCGCGTTGGGAGAGAGCCCCAGAATGTAAAACGGGACTGAGGGGTCATCTTCCAGGTAGTGCATTCCTTCCCGCAGGGCCTTCATGAACACCTGAAGATGTTCGAGAGCGGCAGGATCCTGGCTCTCCTGGGAGGAATCTGTGGATGTATCCGGTCTGTTGTTGAACAGTATGGCAATGCTCTCTTCGGCGACGGTTTTTCTTTCCGTCCAAAAAATCACGGTGTCATTATCCAGCCGGATGCGATGTTTTTCCCGTTTTGCCCCATTCAGAATGGTGTTGAGGGCGGTACAATAGCGGAAGGTCGCCATTTCCGAGACCGGCGCGTTGTAGCTCTGCTCTTTTCCATACGATTCAAAGACATCACCATTGAACGACACCATCAGGGCACCCGTAGATTGAGCATCCCGAACCCCCTTGATTTTTGGTTCATGGATTCGCGCAATCGGATGATCACGGGTGCCGCTGATCAGACAAAGCCCATGTTCTTTGGGTGCTGTCGTAGCGGCAGGGTTGATTCGAGACTGCCACCACTGCCCGATGCACGGTCGTTCGTGGAGATACCCCTCCTCCCCCGCAATTCGGAACACCCCGAAACCACTGCCTTGTTCGGTCAGAATCGGGTAGTTGACGGACTGTTCCGGGGACCAGGATTCCAAGAATCGGCAGACTGCGGAAAAGGCCGGATCGTTGATCTGGGCTTCCAGATCCAAATGATGTTTGCGGAACGCCTGAAAGGTTTGCAGAGTCCGTTCCGGTTTGGCGTCCTTGGGATCAAAGCCCAGCATGTATTTGGCGTTGTCCCACAGAAAACAGGGATTGATCCCCTGGCCGGGCGGTTTGGATTGTCCGGGCAAGCGTAAGGATTTGGGTTTCCGAACTGTTTTTTTCTTGCCCCCAGTGGCGGAAATGATCTGATCCACCTGTTCATCCTCGAAATGGAGCAACTCTCCGGTCGGCGTCAGCACCACGGCAAACGAGACGTTCTGGGTGCTGTAGCCCGGTGCGGCGATGCCGTAATCCGGATCGCTGGCCAATCGGTCATAGAGTGCATAAAGAGATTGCAGGATCATGATCCAAACACCTCCCGGGTCTCTTGTCGGCAGGCGGCCACATCCACCACGCCATCCACCATGCGCGCGCGGAAAAAACGGGGCTGGCAACGATCATCACAGCGGTGCGGACGCGGCGTGATGCCAGGATGACCGGCATGTTCCATGTCGTCGAGCATGAAACCAAGCGGACGCTCACCGTTCAGTTCTTCGGGAGCGGGCGGAAATCCTGCCGCATCGACAGGAGCAAAATAGGCCGGGAACTCCCGGCACCCCAGATAGGGACGGTGAAAACAGGCACCATCGCGCACCCGTCGGTTGAACTGGTCGAGGTGTTTGGCCACCGGTTCGGACAGGATGGCACCATTTTTCTCTTGGGCATCCAACACTTCGATGTGCGCCTCGATGCCGTAGACCACGTTGGTCAGCAACAACGTGGCGCGCTGCTGCCGGTTTTCTTCGGCATAAATGGAAGGGCCAGGCTCACTGCCCTGCATGGCTTTGGCGGTGACGGAGATTTTCGGCAAATCCACCTCGTTGCGGCGGATGTTGGCAAAACGGATCGGAGCCAGTACCCGGATGCGGTCGATCACCCAACGCATTTGCGGTTTCCAATAGATCGCCTCCAGAATGCCCCGCGCTCCGGAAGGGGTCATGACATCATAAGAAACCCGTTCGGCTTTCATCTCCGGTCGGGTCCAGCAGGCATATTCGCCCCATACGTGCAGTCGGATTCCATGGCTCATGGCATATTTATCTCCTTGTATCTGGAAGGATTCAGATGATCAGGCTGGCGGGATCACAATGGCCTTCCCGGTTCACGGTCAGGCCGGTTTTTTCCGAATAATTCTTCTCTGGATGCAACACGATGCGGAATCGTTTGTGCAGAACCTCCAGGGCATTGGACTGGTGCAGTCGCTCCAGATCCCCTTTGTGTACGGTGACGATGTGGCGTTGCAAAACTCTGGAGGCATGGGCCAAAAAACCAGGTTGCGGCTGGTGCATGGCGCGCAAGGCATCGATCACCGCCTGCGCCTTGTCATCCTTCCAGGGAATGATGACCGGTTCCTGGGCATCCTCGATCAGCCGGTATTTTTCGGTTGCCTCCCGGAACTGAAACAGGAACAACGCCTTCAAATGGCTGCCCAGTTTGAAACAGCCCATCACATCCTCCCCATCGAAGCCCTGTCCGGTCTCCCCCCCGTGTTTTTGATAGTGCAGACGGAAATAACGTTCGATGGCCGCCGGAGAGAGGTGCTCCGTGCGGAATTCCGGCAAAGAGAGCACCTCCAGAGCCGTATTTGCAGCCTGCCGCAAGGCGTTTTTGGGCAGAAACCGGGATTCGGCAGGCGTGAAAAGACGGGTGATGCCCAGTTCCGGGAGTTTTCCTTCCCGGTTGCAGCGTCCAGCGGCCTGGGCTACGGCATCCAGCCCGGCCATGGCCCGGTAGACCACGGGAAAATCCACATCCACTCCCGCTTCCACCAGTTGGGTCGCCACCACGCGACAGGCCAGATTCGGGTCGATCAAACGGTTACGGATTTGAGACAAAATCCGCAACCGATGGGCTGGCGTCATCAGGGCACTCAGATGAAAGCAGGAGGATTCATCGACTTGCGCGACCAGGGTTTCGTAGAGTTCACGGGCATGATGTCGGGTATTTACGATCACCAGAACCCGATCCAGGCTGGTCAACTGGAGTGCCGTCTCTTCCAGGGAGAGGGTGCCTGCCATCTCCACACTCACCCGTTTGAGTGCGGCATGCAGGCGCGGGGCATCAGCAATGATCGGTCGCACTCCGGTCAGCCCTATGGAGAAATTGGGGCGTTGCTCCAAAGCCGGTTGGGTGGCGGTGGAGAGCACCACGCTGCATCCATAGTGTTGCACCAGCTCTTGCAGCGCGGCCAGCGAGGGTTTCAGCAATGAAACCGGCAGTGCCTGGGCCTCGTCCAGCACAATCACCGAACGGGCGATGCGATGCAGTTTGCGACAACGCCCCGGACGGTGCGCGAACAGGGTTTCAAAAAACTGTACGTTGGTGGTGACGATGATTGGCGCATCCCAGTTCTCCGTGGCCAGACGGGCGTTGAGCACTTGGGGATTTTCCGGATCGAGACTGGCATGGTGTTCCAGAATGATCCCTTCTTCCAAAGGGTCGAAGATCTTCCGATAGACTTGGGCGTTTTGTTCGATGATGCTGGTGAACGGAATGGCGCAAATCACCCGACGCAACCCGTGGCGTGCGGCATGACGCAGGGCAAAGGCCAGCGCGGAGAGGGTTTTGCCGCCTCCGGTGGGAACGTTGAGCGAAAAAAATCCGGGTTCCTGCTCGCTCGCCTGGAGGCAGGAATGCAGAATATCGGCGCGATGCTGCTGCACCGGGGTTTGCGCGGCAGGAAATTCTTTGCGCAGGTAGGCATCCAGATGATCCGCCAAAACAGCCATGCCCGGAAACCCCTTCTCCCGCGTGGCGGCCTGTTCCGGATTCATGAAGCCCTCGGTGGCCAGGAAATCTCCATCCGTGAGGCAGGAAAAAAGCATGCGGGTAAAAAAGGCGCAGGAAAACGCATTGTTGGGCAACGGAATGCGCTTTGGGAAGTCGGCTGCCAATAGCAGATCGGACGGGATGGCCTCTTGCCAGGGTTCGAGCTGTTTTTTCAGCCGTTGTTTCAGAACCGCCTCCCCGATGCCGTCCCAATCCGGCAGTCCAGTATGGTGTCCGGCGATGGCAAAGGCGAGCAGTGTGCCAGTTCCCAAAAGGGTCTGAGCGGCATGTTGTGCGCCCGCCGTGGCATGATCAACTTTTTGCTTGTGCTCCAGGGAATGGGCATCCTCCAGACGAGACAAAAGATATTGCTGAAATTTCCTCGATCCTTTGCCCAGATCGTGCCACCAGCCGAGCAGATGGGCTGTCGCTGCAGAAAATCGGGCCAATTCGGTGGCCTGGATGGGAATCATCTCCTGCGCAAAGCCGGCAGCCAAGCGTGCGGTCAAGGCCAAATGGCTGTCAGTACTTGCAAAGAGCGGCTCTTTGCGGCCAGATTGATGGTCAAGATGCGCATACAACTCGGTCAATTTCCGACTCTCTATCATGGTCGCCCTCGCCTAGGATCGTTGTTTTCTCAACGCATGTTGGCCATGCTTCACCCCCCAAACCCAAACTTCACCTTCTGCTCCTCCCACGCCAACGGGATCCCCTTAGCAAACTCTCGCAACGACAGCCCCACCGGTTGCCTGCCATCTAAAATCGCTTCCACAATATCGGGGGCCAGAAGGCTCAAATCGTAAATCCGAGCGGCATACGTCCCTCCGATCTTCTCCTTGGCGGCGATCTCCGACAGGCTCAACACCTCTTTGCGGTCCAGCATCTGGCGCCACTTCCACGCCTTGGCCACGGCCTGTATCATGCTTTCATCCCGTTCGGCACGCATGCCGACGACGCCATCAGGAGCCACGATCATTTTCCGGCCTCCGCGTCTCTTGAACTGCACCGGGATGAAGATCGACAACATTTTGCCATCCAGACTCAAAGTGTACTGGGCCTGTCCGGCTGGAGCAACGGTGGTCATTTGGAATTCCTCATGGTCTGGAGGTGAAGAGGTTGGCGCAGTTCGCGGATCAGGCTGGATATTCCCTCGGTGCGCAGGTTGATCCCGATGCCGTCAGTGCCCACCTCGACCCTGGCCACCAGCAGTTGCGTCAAGCGCGCCTGTTCGGCGGGAAAAAGCTGATCCCAGACGCTATCCAACCCTCGAAGGGTATTCAGCACCTCCGATTCCGGCAGCGCGGACTCTTCCTTGGCGGCCATCCAGGTGCGCACCATCATCTCCGGCGCATGGATCAGGGATCGAAGATGATCGAGAATCATTTGTTCCACATCCCCCGCCGGGATGGTGGGCATGGTGCAGGTGCCGTGTCCGTTCTTCGCGGCACCGGTGCAAAGGTAATAGCGGTAGATGCGAGCGCCGTTCTTGCGGGTGTGGGTGGGCGTCATCGCCCGATGGCATTGGCGGCAAAAGACCAGCCCTTTCAAGGCCGCCGGAGATTGCTGCCGGGTGATGGAGGATCGCTCGTTGCCGTTGATGGCAAAAATCGCCTGCGCCTTGTCCCAGATGGCGATATCGATGATGGCTGGATGCTCGCCGGGATAGGACTGGCCCTTGTAGAACACCTCGCCAAGATAAGTGCGGTTGTTGAGCAGCTTGTAGAGCGAGCCTTTGTTGAAGAGTCTGCCGATGTAGGCCTTGCCCGTGGCAGAGACCCATTCCTTGCTGTGGTGGCCGCTTTCTTCCAGTTCTCGTGCAAGGTTGGTGGCCGATCCCAGTTCGACGAAACGCGCAAAGATGTGGCGGACGGTGGCGGCTTCGGCTTCGTTCAAGATGAGCTTTCTGTTTTCGATGTCATAGCCCAGCGGCGGATGGCCGCCCATCCACATCCCTTTGCGCTTGGAGGCCGCGATCTTGTCACGCACCCTCTCTGCCGAGACTTCTCTTTCAAATTGCGCAAATGAAAGTAATATATTGAGCGTCAGACGGCCCATGGATGTGGTGGTGTTGAACGCCTGGGTGACACTGACGAAGGTGACCTGATGGCGGTCGAAGGTTTCGACCAGCTTGGAAAAATCCATCAGCGATCGGGAGAGCCGATCAATTTTGTAAACGATGATGACTTTTATTTTGCCGTCGGCGATGTCGGCGAGCAGGCGTTTCAGGGCAGGCCGTTCCAGGTTGCCTCCGGAGAAGCCGCCATCGTCGTAGCGATCGGCAACAGGCAACCAGCCTTCCGACTTCTGACTGGCGATGTAGGCCATGCAGGCTTCGCGCTGGGCGTCCAGGCTGTTGAACTCCATCTCCAGCCCTTCGTCCGTGGACTTGCGGGTGTAGATGGCACACAGGGTCTTGGGTTTCTGGTTGGTCGTCATTTTTGCCCTCCAGGACGGCGCACTCCCCAAAACAAAGGCCCGTTCCACTTTGTGCCGGTGATCAGATTGGCGATGGCCGTGAGGCTCTTGAACTTGCGGCCCTGGTATTCAAAGCCGTCCTCCAGCACGGTGCAGCAATGCTCCTCCCCCTTCCACTCCCGGATCAAGCGCGTGCCCGGTAATGGGTTCTCCCGATTGCGCTCCGGATTGACCGATTTCCCAGGATCCGGTTTGCCGGTAATGATCGCCTCCAGTCGCTCCTCCAACGTGGCGGACAGACCGCCCAAGGCAAGATCCTGAACGCGGTAAGCTAGGCGTTTCATCAGGAACGTTCGATTGTTGCTGGGCGGATCTTCGCCAAATTGCTCCTTCCACATTTTCCGCAAGTCGGTGCCGTTCATCTCCTGGATGGCAGTCACCTGTCGCAATACGCTGATCGTCATGTCCATTCTCCTTTTGGTTGGTTTTTGCGGACATGAGGCCATTGCCTTGGCGGTCTATCAAGCTGTATTTTCTCCATTTCTCTCTTTTTATGGACGCGAATGACACCGGCGGCCAGAATGGCGGCGGCTTCGTCCA
>JADGBU010000128.1 GCA_015231295.1 Magnetococcales bacterium
GGGCTTCGCCCTTGGATCCCACCAGGGGCCAATGGCCCCTGGACCCCGTTAGTGGGAGGGAATGAGTGTGGCGCGGAGTCTGTCCACCGCGCCACGGTCGGATCAATAACGATAGGGAATCGGCTTGAACGGTCCATCCACGGCAACGCCGATGTAGTTGGATTGTTTTTCCGTCAAGGTGGTGAGACGCACCCCCAGTTTGCCCAAATGCAGACGGGCCACTTTTTCATCGAGTTTCTTCGGCAGAACATAAACGCCCACCGGATATTGTCCGGGATTGTTCCACAGTTCGATCTGGGCCATCACCTGATTGGTGAAGGAGTTGGACATCACGAAACTGGCGTGACCGGTGGCGCAGCCCAGATTCACCAGACGACCTTCGGCCAGCAGAATCAATCGTTTGCCATCCGGAAAGATGATGTGATCGACTTGGGGTTTGATGTTTTCCCATGTCAGGGAGCGGATCGAGGCGACATCGATTTCGGAATCGAAGTGACCGATGTTGCAGACGATGGCCTGATCCGGCATTTGTTCCATATGGGCGCGGGTGATGACATCCACATTGCCCGTGGCGGTGACGAAAATATTGCCGAGGGGCGCGGCATCCTCCATGGTGACGACCCGATAGCCTTCCATCGCCGCCTGAAGAGCGCAGATGGGATCGATTTCGGTGATCCAGACCGTGGCCCCCATCCCCCGGAACGCCTGGGCACACCCTTTGCCCACGTCGCCATAACCGCACACCACGGCGATTTTGCCTGCGATCATCACATCCGTGGCCCGCTTGATGCCATCGATCAACGATTCGCGACAGCCGTAGAGATTATCGAATTTCGATTTGGTCACGGAGTCGTTGACATTGAACGCCGGAACCTTGAGCGTTCCGGCGGCCATCATTTCGTGCAACCGGTGAACGCCGGTGGTGGTCTCTTCGGAGATGCCCCGGATGTTTTTCAGCAATTTTTCATGCTCCGGACGATGCAGCACCAGGGTCAGGTCGCCGCCGTCGTCGAGGATCATGTTGGGCAGCCAGCCATCGGGACCGAAGATGGTCTGATCGATACACCACCAGAACTCCTCTTCGGTTTCGCCCTTCCAGGCGAAGACCGGAATCCGGGCCGCCGCGATCGCCGAGGCGGCGTGATCCTGGGTGGAGAAAATGTTGCACGAGGACCAGCGCACTTCGGCACCCAACTCCACCAGGGTTTCGATGAGCACGGCGGTCTGGATGGTCATGTGAAGACAGCCGGCGATGCGGGCTCCGGCGAGGGGTTTTTGATCCCGATATTCGCGACGCAGGGCCATCAGGCCCGGCATTTCGGTTTCGGCGATGGCGATCTCCTTGCGGCCCCATTCGGCGAGGGAGATGTCGGCAACGCGAAAATCGTGAAAATCGGTCAGGTTGGAAACGGTCATGAGGGAGTCTCTCGTAGCAGTGCGATAGAATATGGATTACAGGTTGGCCGCTGCCCGCAAGGCTTCCACCTTGTCGGTGCGCTCCCAGGTGAACTCGGGCAACTCCCGGCCAAAGTGACCATAAGAAGCGGTCTTGGCGTAGATGGGACGCAGCAGGTTGAGTTGCTGGGTGATCGCCTTGGGACGCAGGTCGAAGATGTCGGAGACGATTCGTTCGATCTGTTCATCCGGGATGCGACCGGTGCCGAAGGTTTGAATCATCACCGAAACCGGACGGGAGAGACCGATGGCATAGGCCACCTGAATTTCACAACGGGCGGCCAATCCGGCGGCCACGATGTTTTTGGCCACATAGCGGCCCATGTAGGCCGAAGAGCGATCCACCTTGGAGGGATCCTTGCCCGAGAAGGCTCCGCCGCCGTGACGACCGGCCCCGCCGTAGGTATCGACGATGATTTTGCGTCCGGTCACGCCGCAGTCGCCCACGGGACCGCCGATGACGAAGCGTCCGGTGGGATTGACGTGATAGACCACCTTCGGCGAGAGCAGATGGGCGGGAATGACCGGCTTGATGATCTCTTCGATCACCGCTTCCCGCAGGGTTGCGTAGGCGACATCCGGATGGTGCTGGGTGGAAACCACGATCGCCTCCACCGCTGCCGGGCGACCCTGTTCATAGCGCACCGTCACCTGGGATTTGGCATCCGGGCGCAGCCAGTCGAGTTGTCCCGACTTGCGCACCGCCGCCTGACGCTCCATCAGACGATGGGCGTAATGGATCGGCATGGGCATCAATTCTGCGGTTTCGTCGCAGGCGTAGCCGAACATCAATCCCTGATCGCCAGCCCCTTGATCCAGATCGAGTCCTTCGCCTTCGTTGACCCCTTGGGCGATATCCGGGGATTGTTTGTCCAGGGAGACCAGCACCGCGCAGGAGGCGTAGTCGAAACCCATGAACGAGGAGTTGTAACCGATCTCCCGGATGGCTTCGCGGGCCACGCCCGCGTAATCCACCACGGCACGGGTGGTGATCTCTCCGGCCACGACCACCATGCCGGTGGTCACCAGGGTTTCGCAGGCGACGCGACTGGTGGGATCCTGGGTCAGAATGGCATCCAACACCCCATCGGAGATGCGGTCGGCCATTTTATCGGGATGTCCTTCGGAAACCGACTCCGACGTAAACAAAAAGGTTCGCTCCATGCCATTCACTCCACAGGCTTCAATTGGGAAGGATTCATCGAGGAGGGGGGGAACTGTCACGGGTCCAGGGGGATTATTCCCCTGGTGGGGTCCAGGGGCAACGCCCCTGGGAATGATAAATAGGTTCGAAAGTCCCAAGGGCTTCGCCCCTGGACCCCACCAGGGGCCCTTGGCCCCTGGACCCCGATACTCTCTCTCTCTACTTTGATTTTATCGAATTGTCGCGGCAGGATCAACCTAAAATGGGATGCGGATCAATCGCAGGGGCCGGGGCGTCCCAGCACCAGATCCCGATGACGCACCCGGACCGGATATTCCAGTCGGGCCAGGCGTTCCGCCAGTCGTTCCACCAGATAGACCGAACGATGCCGCCCTCCGGTACATCCGATATCCACGGTGAAGTAGCGTTTTTTCTCCTGCCGATAGCGTGGAATCAGATATTCGAACAGGGATTCCAGACGTTCGAGGAAGAGTCGGGCTTCACCGTCTCGTTCCAGAAAGCGCACGACCGGTTCATCCAGGCCGCTCAGATGCCGCAGGCTGTCGTCGTAATGGGGATTGAGCAGAAAACGACCATCGAGCACCATGTCGGCATCGGTGTTGACGCCGTGCTTGAAACCGAACGAGCGGATGAAAATCATCAGATCGGCATGCATGCCGGCGTGAAAGGCCTGATCGAGATGCTCCTTGAGTTGCGGGATGTTCAGGGAGGTGGTATCGATGATCATGTCGGCGCGGGCCCGCACCGGTCCCAGATCTTCGATCTCCCGTCTGACCGCCTCGCCGACGGTCAACTCCTGGGCCAATGGGTGGCGGCGTCGGGTCTCCCGATAGCGACGGATCAACACCTCGGCATTGGCTTCCAGAAAAACGGTTTCGATCCGCTCCGCCAGATGACCCAGTTGCAGATGACAATCCTGAAAACAGGCCAGGCCGGTCTGATCCCGCAGATGGATGCCGATGGCCAGATGGACCGGATTCTGTTGGCTTTGGGCGAAATGTTGCAGACAGTGGGGCATCAATTCAAACGGGAGATTGTCCACCCAGAAATAGCCCAGATCTTCCAGGTATTTGAGGGCACTGGACTTTCCGGCCCCCGACAGTCCAGTGACCAGGATCAGGTGGCGGATTTTTTGGGTCGGGAGCATGGGGGGAACGCGAAACCTCCTATTTGTCGGGGGACAACCGTTTGCGTCGCGACGAGGAGGGAATGCTGAGCGCATCCCGATATTTGGCCACGGTGCGACGGGCGACGGCAATCCCCTGATCCTGCAAGAGCTTTGCCAGTTTTTCGTCCGACAGGGGGCGACGGGGCGATTCCCCTTCCACCAGTTTGCGAATCTTGAACTTGACCGCTTCCGAAGAGTGATTCTCGCCGCTGTCGGAGGCCAGAGAGGAGGAGAAGAAAAACTTCAACTCGAAAATGCCCCGATTGGTGTGCATGTATTTGTTGCTGGTGACGCGCGAGGCGGTCGATTCGTGCACACCGATGTCATCGGCCACATCCTTGAGGATCAGGGGGCGCAGAAATTCGGGGCCGTATTCGAGAAAATCTTTCTGAAACCGAACGATACTCTCCGCAACCCGATAGATGGTGCTCGATCGTTGTTCCAGACTCTTGATCAGCCATTGGGCGGAGCGGGCATTTTCCGTGAGGAATCGTTTGTCCTGTTCCGACATGCGATCGTTGATCGCCTTTTCGTAGGTGCGATTGATCCGCAACTTGGGCACGGTTTCCGGATTGACCTCCACGACCCACTCGCCCTCCTGCTTGCGCACGAAGACATCCGGAATGATGTAGTTGGTCTGCTCCGCGCCGAAGGCGAGGCCGGGCTTGGGATTGAGGGATTGAATGACATCGACCGCATCGGCCAGATCGTCGTCATCGAGTTTCAGCAGCCGTTTGAGCTTGCGATAGTCGCGACGGCCCAGATCTTCCAGCCGTTCCAGCAGATCGATGTAGGGGTGGACCGCCTGTTTGCGGGCCTTGAGCTGCAACAGCAGACACTCCGCCAGATTGCGCGCGGCGATGCCCGGCGGATCGAAGGATTGCACCAGCAGCAGGGCATCTTCCATTTCGTCGAGGGAGGCTCCGGTCATTTCGGCGAGCACCGACAGCTCCGCGCCGAGATAGCCGTTGTCGTCGATGGCGTCGATGATCGCCATGCCGAACACCCGCTCCCGATTGTTGATCGCCGTCACGCCGAGCTGCCAGCTCAGGTGATCGAAGAGGCTGTCACCACGGGTGAGGGTGTTTTCCAGCGGCGGGGCTTCGCTGCTGGCCGAGGATTCGAACTGGGCCGCGCCGAAGCTGTCTCCGGAGTAGACATCCGACCAATCCGCATCCACGGGCAGATCGCCGGAGATGGTGGTTTCCATGATCGGGGAGGCGGCATCCAGCAGATCCTCGCTTTTGGCGAGCTTGTCCTGGGCGGATGGATCTTCGCCTTCCAGACCTCCCGTCGCGCTTTCTTCCCGTTCGAGCAAAGGATTCTTGTCCAGCTCCTCCTGAAGATACTCAGCAAGATCCAGACTCGACATTTGCAACAAACGGATCGCCATTTGCAACTGGGGTGTCATCACCAGTTGCATGCCCATGCGCAGTTTTAGTTCCTGAGTCAGACCATACGCCATGAAAAATCCCAGTCGCCCTTACAGATGAAAATCCTTCCCCAGGTACATGTCTTGCACCTGATGATCCCTTACGACCTCTTCCGGATTCCCTCTGGCCAGCACCGCCCCCTGGTTGAGAATGCAGGCGTGATCGCAGATTCCCAGAGTCTCCCGGACATTGTGATCCGTGATCAGGATCCCGATGCCCCGTCCTGCCAGATGGCGGATGATGCCTTGAATATCCGCCACCGCCAGGGGATCCACCCCGGCGAACGGCTCGTCCAGCAGGATATAGCGGGGTTCGATGGCCAAAGCCCTGGCCACCTCCACCCGGCGTCGTTCTCCTCCCGACAGGGCGTATCCCCAGGCCCGGGCCAGATGGGATACCCCCAACTCTTCCATCAACCGTTCCAGCCGTTCCATTCGCTCTCCCCGGTTGAGGGGCAGGGTTTCCAGGATGGCCAGAATGTTGTCCCGGACCGTCATTTTGCGAAAGATCGACGGTTCCTGGGGCAGATAGGCCACGCCGGCCCTGGCGCGGACATGGATCGGTTCTCCGGTGATCGGTTCGCCATCCAGCCAGATGGAGCCGGAATCCGGCATCACCAGTCCGACGAACATGTAAAACATCGTGGACTTGCCCGCACCGTTGGGGCCGAGCAGTCCCACCACCTCGCCGGGAGAGACCGCGAGGCTGACCGAGTTGACCACCTTGCGGCCCTGATAGCTTTTCCCCAGTTCCCGGGCCTCCAGGGAACCGGTGCGACTCCCGTTCATCGGCGCGCGGGGGGCGGCTGGGGAGAACGACGCCGCGGTTTGGGTGACGGAGAGTCGGACTCCTCCTCTTGGGAGAGCGCGCTTTCGGGCTCGACCGGCGTGGCCGTGTCGTTGACGACACCCCGTCGGGCGGTTGTGTCACGGGCTGCCGGGGGGGCGAGCGACGACTCCTCGCCACCGATCGCCGGACGCGGCGGGGGCGGCGGCTGGGGTGGCGGGCTCATCTCGCGGGTCGGGGTCAGCGCGGCGGTGGGGGGCGTGACCGGCCTCTCTTCTGCGCTCCGGGCGGGAGAGCCATCGCTGCGGATCGGACCTTCCACCCGCTGCATCAAGCCCGAGGGGGTGATCCGGGCACTCACGCGCCGATTCTCTCCACCTTGCACCGACACCTTGCTGATGCGTTGCTCCTCATCCAGCGTCACCAGAATGCGCCGACCGGTGAGTTGATCGTCCCCCCGGCGGATGGAGGCCTCCCGGTCGTTGCCCACCAGCTCCAGGGTATGCTTGTCGAACTGATAGTTGACCACATCGGCGGTGCCCCGGTCCCGATCCTGCTGAATGACCACCTGGCCTTCCGCCTTGACCTCTTTCACGCCGCCCGTCGTTTTGGCTTTTTTATCGTAACGCACCGTCATCCGGTCCGCCGACAGGCGCATGCGGCCATCGTCGGCCACCACATGGCCCATGAAGGTCGCCACCTGATTGCGGTCATCCATGTCGAGTCGATCCGAGGTGATCGACAGCGGCGCAGGCACGCCTGCCGTCGCCGGCGAGACCGTTCCTGTCACTCCCCATATCGCCAGTGCCGCGATTCCACTGGCCAGCATCCCAGCTCTCATGGCTGCTCCGTTGTTCAGAATCCCTCGGAAAAGGTCATTTTGACATGACCATCCACCGTCAGTCTCCGCGTCTCCTGCGTCAGGGTCAAGCCCTGTCCTTCCAGACGCATGCTTTCCCGTTCCAGTCGAAAGGCCTGCTCCGTATACAAGATCCTCTTTTCGGGATCAAAGCGCAACTGTTCCGTCATCAAACGACCGGTTGCCGGGTCTCCGGCCTCGACCCGACCGGCAAATTCCATGCGTCCCGTGGCTCCGTCCACCTCGCCGCTCTCGGCGGTGACGACGATCTCCTCCTGGCCTTCCAGGGCGAACTCCAGTCGGGGATGGTGGATCACGATCCGTTTGCCTTCGCCGCGCTGCGCGCTCGGGGCATCCAGGGTCCAGCGGGTGCGCTGCTTGTCGAACTGGGTGACATGCAGATCCGTCACCAACGCCCCCTGATGTCCCGCCAGCAGATCGAGGGCCGCCTCTTCCCCCTCGGCCAGACCGTGGGGACGCTTCAGATACCAGAAGACACTCGCCATCACCAGCAGCGAAAAGAGTAAAAACAGATGCTTGGCATGGCGGCGCACCGGGCCGGTACGATGCGGGGTCAACGGCGTTTTCGTCGCAGAACGGTTCACATCAACCCCGCTTCCAGAAGATCGTGCAAATGAATCACCCCGACGGGTTCGTTCGTCTCTCCCACCACGAACAGGCCGGTGATTTTCGCGGTTTCCATCAGGCGTGCCGCTTCGGCGGCCAGGGCCTCGGCCCCGATCACCTTGGGATGGGGGGTCATGATCTCCCGGGCCACGCGGCGCAGGGGATCGACCTCCCGTTCCAGCAGGCGGCGCAGATCCCCATCGGTGATCACGCCGGTCAGGTGTCCGTCGTCATCCACCACGCCGGTCATGCCGAACCGTTTGGCGGTCATTTCGAACAGGGCGTTCCGCATCGCATCCCCCTCCCGGACCAGGGGAATCCGGGAGCCGGTGTGCATGCGATCGGCCACCCGCACCAGCAGTTTGCGTCCCAGAGAGCCGCCCGGATGCAAAAAGGCGAACTGTTCCGGTCCGAAATTTCGTTTTTCCAGCAGACAGACCGCCAGGGCGTCGCCCATGGCCAGCGCCGCCGTGGTGGAGCTGGTGGGGGCCAGCCCCATGGGACAGGCTTCCCGCGCCACGCCGATATCGAGACAGACATCGCTCATGCGGGCCAGGGTGGAGTCGATCCGTCCGGTCAGGGCGATCAGCTTCACCCCGAGACGCTTGAATACCGGCAGCAATCCCAACACCTCTCCGGTTTCGCCGCTGTTGGAGAGCAGAATCACCACATCCTGTCCTGTCACCATGCCCAGATCGCCATGGCTTCCTTCCGCCGGATGGAGAAAAAAGGCCGGCGCGCCGGTGCTGGCCAGAGTGGCCGCCATTTTTCGTCCGATCATGCCCGACTTGCCCATGCCGGTCACGACCACCCGTCCGCGACAGTGATACAGCAGCTCGACCGCCTGTCCGAAACGGGCATCCAGACGGCCCGCCATGGCGAGAATCGCCTCCGCTTCCAGTTCGAGAACCGCTCTGGCCCGTTCAAGCATCGGATCGATCGCCCCAGGAGGCCCGTTCGTGAAAAAAACCGCGACAAGTCACCGTATTCTTGAGCATAATAACCTCCGGTCCCCACAAGGCCATCGACGCCATCGACCGTCACTCCACGTTGCCGAGGTAGATTATGAAATTCGTCCGCGACTGCATGTTTCCCAACGTCGTCACTCTGTCACCCCACACGACCCTGATCGAGGCGATCCGTCGTATGACCCGTGAGGCCGCAGGCTTTGCCGTGGTGCTGGAAAACATGGAGCTCATCGGCCTGATCACCGAATACGACTGCGTGAAGTGGATGATCCATGGCATTCATCCGGAGAGCGCGCGCATTGGTGATCTTTCCATCTCCGTTCCTCAGATCGTACACGAAAACACCCCTTGTCAGGAACTCCTGCAGATCTATTATCGCCGTCGGTTTCGTCGATTTCCGGTGCTCAACGAGGATGAACTGCTCTCCGGCGGCATCACCGAGAAGCAGTTGCTGATGGCCTTTCCCCGTTCCAACCTGCTCGCCCACTATCGGGTCGAGGATATGATCGCCTCCGATCTGCCCACCGTGACCCCGGAGGTCACTTACTGGGAGATCGCCCGGCAGATCGCCCAGCGTCATCGCGGCTGCGTTCTGGTGCGCGAGGGCGAAATTTTTCTCGGCATGATCACCGAAGGCGATCTGTTGCGTTTTCGTCTCGATCCGGCGTGGGATCCCCAGACCACCGCCAGAACTCTGGCACGGGTCCGGCTCGCCAGCATCGAACCGGAGCGGGATCTGCTCTACGCCCTCGATCTGTTCACCCGCACCGGGCATCGTCGCATGCCCGTGGTCACCTCCGAAGGGCGACTGGCGGGGCTGCTGACTCAAACCGATCTGTTGCGTCAGGTGGCGCACTCCACCCGTTCCCGTCAGGCGATCCTCAACCCCGAGGATGTCGCCGAACCGGCCATCTGGTTCGAGCCGCACGGCGATCATCGCATTCTGGCCATCAACGAAAAAGGGGCCAAGGCCATGGAGATCAATGCCACCGAATGGGTGGGACGTTCCGTGGATGCCCTCGCCCAGGATCCGGCGGTCTGGGGGGCTCTTGCCACGGTTCTGACCAACAGCGGCCATATCACGCAAATCAATCTGCCTTTGCGTACCGGTTCCGGCAGCGGGGTTTGTCTCTCCTGTCGTTTTCGGCTGGTTCACACCCCGACCGGGGAAGACCGGATCTTCTGGGCCATGGCGGCTCCCGAAACCGGTCGCGACTCCTGTCACTAGAAACCTTATCATCCAACACGAGGAAAAACAAATCATGTCCGACATCGCAGACCAGGATCTCATCGATCTGTTCGCCAAGGCCCGCGTCATTGCCGTGGTGGGGCTCTCTCCCAAACCGGACCGCGCGTCGTTCCGGGTGGCGGCCTACATGCAGCAGGCCGGATACCGGATCATTCCGGTACGTCCGGGTCCGGAGGGCGAGGAGATTCTCGGAGAGCCCTGTTATCCGACTCTCGACGCCATTCCCAAGGAGATTCATGTCGATATCGTCGATCTGTTCCGGCGGGGCGAAGAGACGCCGCCTTTGGCCGAAGAGGCGGTGCAGATCGGGGCCGGTTGCCTGTGGCTGCAAAGCGGCATCGTCAATGACGACTCCATGGCCATTGCCCGTCAGGGGGGGCTGTTGGCCATTCAGGATCGTTGTCTGATGGTCGAGCATCGTCGCGTGGCCGGATCGCTGTAACCACCACCACCCACCCATTCAACCCATCAGGGGTCCAGGGGGATTATCCCCCTGGCGGGGTCCAGGGGCGGAGCCCCTGGTGGGG
>JADGBU010000129.1:0-6221 GCA_015231295.1 Magnetococcales bacterium
ATCGAAATTTCAAGCGCATCCGGCTCCTCGCTGTTCACTCCGGTTCCGGCGGCCCGACCTCCGGTACTCATCCTGACCCATGGCCGGAACGGACTGGGAGCCTTCCCCATGCCGCCCGATGCGACATCGCTTTCCACCGCCCGGCCCCTGCCCACCACGACCTCAGAGGCGGAAAACACCGATCAGGACGGAACATTCCACCTGGGCGGGGATGATCAGATGATCTGGATCCCCACCACGGTAATCCAGTATTACGTTCTGAAATCGGGAAGAACCCTGTGACGCCGCCTCGATCCTTCCTGGCGGTGCTGACCATCGCCATCTTCACCTTCCGGGAGGCCCTCCGGGAACGGCTGATCCGGGCCATGGTCGGCATGATCGGCCTCGGCTGGTTTTTCTCTCTGTTTCTGAACGAACTGCTGCTGACCGACCATCTCTCCTCCCGCGCGGCCATTCTGGCCTTTTTCTTCCGGCTGGGAAGCGTCTTTCTGGTGGCGGTGCTGGTGAGTTTCGCCGTGGCCCGGGATCTGCACAACCGGGGACTGGATCTGATGCTGGCCATGCCTTTTCCCCGCAGCGTAATCTTTCTGGGTCGGCTGTCGGGATATTTTCTGGCGGCCCTGCTGCTGGCCGCCGTGTGTGCCACGGCCCTGCTGCCGCTGGCCGCACCAGGTCAGGTGGTATTGTGGGGGGTGGTGCTCGGCTGCGAACTGCTGATCGTCTCCGTGGTGACCATGGTGCTCACCCTCGCCATCCAGCAAGCCCCCCTGACCTTGACCCTGACCGCCGGATTCTATCTGCTGGCCCGCTCCATGTCGGCCTTGCTGCTGATCGCCGCCCAGGCCCGGGAGCAGGTGCCCCACTGGAGCAACCAGGCAACCGAATGGATGCTCCAGGGGATCGCCGCCGCCCTGCCCGGTCTGGATGGCTTCACAGTCACCGGCTGGCTGATCCGCGAGGATGGCAACTGGCAGGCCTTGGGGCCGATTCTCGGCGAAACCGGCATCTATCTGCTGCTGTTGACCGCCATCGGCCTGTTCGATCTCTACCGGAAGGAGTTCTGAACCCTGGCCATGTCTGTTCCGGTTCCATCCCGCCGCACCCCACCGGCCTGGCTGATCGGTCTGCTGCTGGCCGGATTGGGATTGCAAATGCTCTGGAAACTCCAGCTCCCGGCTCCCGTCATCAACCCCCAGGAGCTTGGTCCGCCCCCCTCCATGGCCATGGCCCGCCTCACCACCCTGGGAGATCCCCTCGCAGTCTCCACCTTCTGGATGCTGTGGTTGCAGAGCTTCGATGATCAGGCCGGAATCACCCTCTCGTTGAGAAAACTTGACTACAACCATGTGGTCGCCTGGCTGGAACGGATTCTCGCCCTGAATCCGGATTCCGAATATCCCCTGTTGGCCGCCATCCGGGTCTACGGTTTCGTTCCCGATCCGGAGAGACAAAGACAGATGCTCGATTTCGTGCATCGCGCCTTTCTCGAAGCCCCGCGCACCCGCTGGCAATGGCTGGTGTTCGCCGCGCTGCAGGCCCGGCACCGCCTCCAGGACGCACCGTTGGCCCGCCGGTACATGGATGATCTGGAAAAAAATATCGACACCGGGAAATTGCCGTTTTGGGTCCGGGGATTGCAAGCCAGAATCCTGTTCGATCTGAACGAACTGTCTGCCGCCAGGGCTGTCATGGGGGGTGTTTTGCTTCACGAACAATCCTCTGAACGCCAGATGAACACCTGGCTGGAGCGTCTGGAGGAGCAAGAGAAAATTCTTATTAATGAGAAAAAATGACGCTGAATTCCTGATTCCGAAAAATTTCCCGGTTTGTGCCGGAACGTAACTTCACATTGTTAACAGGGGTTTACCACATGAAATTGCAATTCGACAAACGGCAGGGGGGATTCAGCCTGATCGAGATCGCCATTGTCCTGGTGATCATCGGTCTGCTGATCGGTGGGGTGCTCAAGGGCCAATCCATGGTCAAGAACTCGAAGATCAAACGCATCGCCACCGACACCCAGGCCTCCCAGGGCGCAATCAGCGCCTATATGGACTCCTATTGGGTGCAACCCGGTGATGACAACAATACGGTGGACCACTGGGGCAACACCGCGTTGGGTGGCAACCGGGATGGCTTCATCGATGGCTCGTTGAGTTCCACCCAAAAACTTGCCAACAACGCCGCCACGCAGGAAACCACCCTGGCCTGGAACCATCTGGTTTGCGAAAATCTGATCAAGGGTGTCTGTCGTGGCAACACGGCGGACGCCATTGTCCACCCGATGAATCCGGTGGGTGGCAATACCGGAATCGCGGATGGTCGGGTGGCCGCCTTGGCCAGTGCCTATATGGGCCTGACCAAAATCATGGTCTGCATGGGGGGCATACCCGCCGACTACGCCCAGGTGTACGATGCCCAGTTCGACGATGGAGACGGCACGACCTTGGACATCCGTGGCAGTGCCAATGACTACGCCGGAGCGGAAGGAGATGCCGTGCTTGCCGCCGGTACGGCCTATGCGTCCGGCAACAAAATCACGATCTGTACCGCCTTCTGACCAACCGGCGTTCATCTCCTTGAATGCCATTGAAATCAATCAGGTCAGCAAGCATTTTGGGGGACTGACCGTTCTGGACCGGGTGACGCTCCCGGTCCAGAACGGCTCCCTGTTCGGACTGGCCGGGGGCAACGGGGCTGGCAAGACCACCCTGATCAAAACCCTGCTCGATCTGTGCCGACCCGACTCCGGGGAGATCCGCATCCGGGGCACCGGATCCACCGCAGTGGCGGCCCGGAACACCATCGCCTATCTGCCGGAGCGATTCCTGCCGCCGGGCCATCTGAGCGGCCAGGAATTTCTCTCCCTGCTGTTGCGACTCCACGGGGTCAAACCGGTGCTCCGGGAGATGGAAGATCAGGTCGCCTCCCTGGACATGAACCCTGCCGCCTTGAAAAAACCGATCCGCTCCCTTTCCAAGGGGATGACCCAAAAACTCGGCCTGGCCGGTTGTCTGATGAGCGGCAAAACCATCTGGCTGCTGGACGAACCCACCTCGGGACTCGACCCTCTGGCCCGGGCTCTGCTGAAACAGCAACTGCGCCGCAGCCAACAACAGGGGGTGACTCTGTTTCTCAACACCCATCTGCTGGCCGATGTCGATGACCTGTGCGACGCCATGGCCATTCTCCACCAGGGACGACTGCTCTTTGCCGGCTCCCCGACGGATTGCCGGGAACGGTTCGGCGGCGACTCTCTGGAAACCGCCTATCTGCGCGCCGTCGCCCCGGAACGCTTGACAGATGGGAGACATCAAGATTATTCTTAAAAAATCAAACTATTGAAAAAACATCCGCCAATCATGGGATGAACGCCTCCGGTCCGGTCGCGCTTCAGGCCTAAAACGCGAACAACCGGATACAGAACCCACACCGGCACCCAACCCCATCGCGCCAGACACCCAATGACCGCACCTCAAGACACGCCGATCCCACCCCGGAAGAACTTTTTCTCGTTCAGCATCAGTGCCCGGGTTCTCATCTCCACGGCCAGCGCGGTGACGCTGGTCATGCTGGGGTTCATCCATTTTTTCCTCAGCCATCAAAAAGATTCGATCATGGCCCAGAACGAACGCACCATGATCCTGATGATCAACAACATCAACAGTGCGTTGCGCACCATCATGAAGGCCGGATACGCCCATATCGCCCAGGAGTTCACCCAAGACATCCGCAAAAATCCGGCGGTACTGGACTTCCGCATCCTGCGCATCACCGGACAGGAGGCCTTTCTCGACAACACCACCATTCACGATGTCAACCGACGCATCGGCGAAGAAGAGTTCATGCCCAGAGAACAGGAGTCCAACTCCCAGATTCTCTCCAGAGACGACCCCGACCTGCAAACGGTCATCCATCAAAACCGGATCGTCACCCTGCACACCAAAAAAAACGACGAACAACAGATCACCTATCTGGCCCCGATCGAACGGGATGAAAAATGCGGCAAATGCCATGGAAACGAACCGAAAACCCGTGGCGTGATGTTGATCACCACCTCGCTTGCCCAGGTGGAAAGCGATATCACCGCCACCCGGAGCAAGGCGATCGCCGTGGCCGTGATCTCCCTGTTTTTTGTGCTGCTGCTGATCTACCTGATGATTCACAACTTCCTGATCCGACCCCTGGGCTGGATCCGCGATGCCATGGTGCGGGTGGCCAACGGACATCTGGAAGAACGAATCCATGTGCCGGGTCAAGACGAAATCAGCGCGATCACCACCACCTTCAACGAAATGGCCTCCAGACTGCTCCAGACCTATGCCGGGCTGCAACAGGAACAGGATAAACTCTCCACGATCATCATCGGTGCCCAGGAGGGCATCGTGGTGACGGACGGTCAGCACAACGTGGTGCTGGTCAATCCGGCAGCCGAACGGCTGCTGGGCAAAGATTACGATCAAATCCGCAACAGCGGCTGGGAACATCTCGTGGATGATCCCGATTATATGCGCACCTTCGTGGCCAATGGCGGACACAACATGCCGGATCTGCTGGTCTTCAATGGCCGCGCCCTCAAATTCCACGCCGCCACGCTCCACGCCACCGATAAACTCCCGATCGGCACCTCCATCATGATCCGGGATGTCACCGACGAAAAGAAACTGGAGGACAAACTCCGGGAACTCTCCATCACCGACGCCCTCACCCAACTCTACAACCGGCGCGGCTTGATGGATATGCTGGAAAAGGAGATCAAGCGTTCCCAGCGATACAACCACATGCTGGGCTTCTTGTTCTTCGACGTGGACCACTTCAAGAAGTTCAACGACACCTATGGCCACGACCAGGGGGACCGGGTGCTCCAGGCCATCGGTCGCACCATGAAGGAGCACTTCCGCAAGGTGGACACCCCCTGCCGCTACGGTGGCGAAGAGTTCTGCGTGATCCTGCCGGATACCAGTCCCCGTGGTGCCTACATCGTGGCGGAACGATTCCGGCGGGTTGTGGAAGCCATGGTGGTGGACGACCTGAAAGTCACCATCAGCATCGGGGTGGCCACCGTGCCCGCTTGTGAAGTCAACAAGGTGGATGACCTGATCAAAAAGGCGGATGATCTGCTCTACGAGGCCAAACGCAATGGACGCAACCAAGTCAAACTGGCCACCGAACTGGAAGATATGGACCGTCTGAATCTGGAGATCTGAACGGCTTCACGAAAAACGGCATCTTGACAGATTGCCCTGTTTGAAAGTCAAGACCCTGGGGGATGAATCCCCCAGGCCTCCTCTTTTTTTGGCCAGTGAACGCCCGGCAGGGCCGGAGACAGATCACGCATCCCGGTGAAGGCAACCAGAACGCGCAACCTGCTCCGGCACGCATTCACTTCTTTTCCCCCGCACCCGGTTTGGCCCCATCGTCGGCATCATCCAACTCTTCCGGCGGCTCTGCGGACTTGGGCGGCTCTGCGGACTTGGGCGGCTCTGCGGATTTGGGCTGCTCTCCGACCTTGGCCTTCTCTCCGCTCTTGGGCTCCTTGGCCGGTTTGAGGGTCGCCAACTTCTGGAAGGCCCGACCCAGAAAACCATCCTGCTCCCCCAGAGAGGCGGGACGGTAGACATCCACCTTCCGATAGGCCTGATCCACCAGATAGACCCGGCCATCCTCATCCACATCGATCAGGGCGGGCAGCAGATACTTGGCCCGTTCCGTCTCCGGCCCCCGATCCCCGATGAACATCAACAACTGTCCCTCCTTGTTGAAAATCTGAAAATTGCCGTGGGAAGCGTCGGAGATGTACAGATTGCCCTCCGTATCCGCCGCGATCCCCTTGGGTCGGGCGAACTGCCCCAGATAGCGTCCCACCGAACCGAACGAACGGACAAACTTCCCATCCTGGGTGAAGACCTGAATCCGGAAATTCCCCCCGTCCACCACATAGAGCAGCCCGTCCGGAGAGATCCTGGCATCCCGCAGCAGATTGAACTCCCCCGGCTCACTGCCCCGCTTGCCGATATCGAACAGATGCCCCCCGGTCTGGGCGTCGAACACCCGGATCCGGTGGGCATCCGGCTTGCCCTGGGATGAACTGGTATCCACCGCGTAGATGCGGGTTCCCTCGGCATTGACCGCCACCGACGAAGGACGATCGAAATAGCTCTTGCCCCCCACGCCACGGAGATATTTGCCATCCGGTCCGTAGATCATGACATATTTCTTGG
>JADGBU010000129.1:6231-9645 GCA_015231295.1 Magnetococcales bacterium
CATAGAGATTGCCGGCGCGATCGGTGGCAATCCCCATGGGCTTGGCGAGCACGCCGGGTTCCTCCTTGCCGACCTCCAGGAAATTCCCATTTCCGGGATCAAAGCGGAAGACCGAGCGATGAATGGTATCGGAGACATAGACAACTCCTTGATGGACAGCAATACCATAAGGTTTCCCGAATCCCTTGCCACCTTCGAGTCCGGCACTGCCGGTGAGCATTTCCAGCATCGCCATGGACTGACGATCCTTGGGCTCCACATCGAGACTGGAACGTATGGTGCGCTCAAACTGAAAGCGGGCCTGATCCGGAGGACTGGGAAAAACCAATGCATCCAATACTTTACCCTGTTTTTTCTCCACACACCCCCCGGCAAGCAGTGTACCGGACAACACCAGTCCACAAAAAAACATGCGAACCACAAATCTGGCAATCATTGTTTATCTCCCTCGAAGGCCGTTGCTTCCTGGTGCGGTAATTGCACACGATGTACCATCTATTGATCGCTCAAACATCCACCACTCCATGGGATTCAGATGGCATGACTTCAATCCGGTTATTCACGGCGGTATGCGCCCTTGTCCTGGGGATGGGGTCCATCCCGATCGCCTGGGCGGCGTCAGAGACCAAGGATGTGCCCACAACGGAACTCTACCGAAAATACTGCGCCACCTGTCATGGTCTCAAGGGTGAGGGCAACACCACCCTCGGCAACAGCATGACCCCGCCTCCCCGTCGCTTCAACGACCCGGCGGGCATGATGGATCTGACCCAAGAGCGAATCCTCGCCTCGATCCGGGATGGCCGTCCGGGAACCGCCATGCCCGCCTGGGGGAATACCCTCTCGACCCCTCAGATCGAAGCCTTGAGCGACTACATCCGGGAACGGCTGATGCCCAGTGCCATCGGTGCCGATCACTCGCTGGGACAGCAGATCTTTGCCAAAAACTGCTCGGTCTGTCACGGGGATCGGGGCGATACTGCGGTCTGGGCCCAAAGCGGTCTCACCCCGCCGCCCCGGAACTTTACCACGGATCTGGCCCGCAAGGAACTCACCCGGGAACGAATCATCTTTTCCATCAGTTACGGCCGCGCCGAAACCGCCATGCCCGCCTGGAACGAACGGTTCACCAAAGAGGAGATCGAAGCGGTCAGCGACTACATCCGAACCGCGTTCATGTTTCCGGACGGCCATCCGGCCACACCCGAAGAAGCCGCGAAAACCGGACACTCGGCCCGACACGAACCCGTTCCCCCCCACTTCGACCCGAAAATCATGCGAGAACCCATGCCCGGCAACCGGATCGGGGATGTGGCCTGGGGGAACCATTTCTTTCAACTCAACTGCGCCACCTGCCACGGCAAGGACGGGGACGGACAAGGGCCCAGAGCGGCTTTCATCAATCCCAAACCACGCAATTTCCGGCACTCCGCCTCTCAGCACAAAATGAACCGGCCCCACCTGTTCGAGGTGATCTCGAACGGCACGCCGCGCTCGGAAATGCCGGCCTGGAAAACCGTGCTCACCGAACAAGAGATCGCCAATATCGCCGAGTTCGTCTTTGTCACCTTCATTCAGCCCGGATTCGCCGCAGAGCTTACGACCACGCCCGGCCAGACCGCTCCCCACGCGCCAACCGCCACACCGGAACCGGCCCAGTGAACAAACGCCGCATCCTTCTGCTGAGTGCGTTGCTGCTCCTCTCTCCGGCCCAGAACCCGCTCCAGGCCGGAGAGAACCACGAAACCGGACGGAACATATACAATTTCCGGTGCTATTTCTGTCACGGCTACTCCGGAGATGCCCGCACCCTGGCCACCACCTATCTGGATCCAAAACCCCGGAACTTCCGCACCACCGCCCCGGATGAACTCGCCCCGGAACGGATGATCGCTGCAATCCGGCACGGGGTGCCAAAAACGGCCATGATGGGTTTCGAAACCATCCTCACCGGGGAAGAGATCCAGGCCGTGGCCGGATTCGTGCGGGAGGAGTTCATGGTCAAAAAGGCGGAAAACACCCGCTATCACATCCCGGCCAATGGATGGGACCATCACGACCGCTATGCCGAGGCCTTCCCCTTTGCCCGGGGAGAGATCCCCATGGACCGGCCCGACGAAGAGCTGACCCCCTCCCAACAACGGGGCAAGGTGCTCTATCTGAATGCCTGCATCTCGTGTCACGATTGGGGAAAGGTGGAGCGGAACGAACCGGTCTGGGAGTCCCGCGCCGTCTCCTATCCCCGAGGCGGCTTCACGCCCGGCGAGGAGAAGGAACCGAAACCCGATGCGATCTCCGGTGCTTCGGTCTACGCCCGTCATGACCGCGCCCCGGTGCTGGAAGGGCAGATCGACGCCATCGTCCGTCAGGGAGAAGGCCTGTTCCAGAAGAACTGCGCCTTTTGTCACGCCGCCGATGGCACCGGCAAAAACTGGATCGGTCAGTTCCTGGAACCCCACCCCCGCAACCTGACCGATCCGGCCTTCATGGGGAGTCAAACCGCCCAGTCGCTGGCCCGGACCATCGCCTCGGGATTGCCGGGAACCTCCATGCCGGCCTGGAACGAGGTGCTCAACCCGTCGGAGATCACAGCCATCGTGACCTATATCGACCGGGCGTTCCATCGGGTTGCCCCCACTCCCCCCTGATCTCTTCCCGATTGCGGGAAAAAGGCGTCTCAGAAACGGGAATTTTCGCCATTCCTCCCAAGCACCGGTCTACGGCGCGGCTCGCGATCCCGGAGGCGCAGAGGGTTCCCCGGCCGTTCCGGTGCGAGGAGCCCCCGTGACGGCGGGAGCAGGAGTCGGAATCGCTTCCGGAGCCGGAGCCGGACTCTTTTCTCCTCCACCGGCGGCGGTCTGCAATCGGCTCTCCCACTCCCACAAGGCGGCCCGCGCCCTGGGCAGATGGGGATCATCCTGCCGGGTCAGATGGATGAAACTGCGCATCGCCCCCAGAGCCCCCCGCAGCTCCCCCCGCGCTTCCAGGGATTCGGCCAGTCCGAAATAGGCGTTGGCCTGAAAAGGACGCAACGCGATGGCCGATTGAAAAAAATCCTCCGCCGCCTTGATCCGGCCCAGTCCAAGGAGCGCGTATCCCATGTTCACATGGGCCTCGGGCATGCGCGGAGCCTGTTTCAATACCCAGTGAAAAGCGGTCATGGCATGCTCATACTGTTTGGCGTGCAGCATCAGGGCTCCCTGTTCAAAACGGCTCTGCAACACCTGCCGTTCCGAAGGCGACTCCGCCACCACCCCACCAGTTGGCCAGGACTCGATCACCGCCGCAATGGCCGCAATGCCCAGAGCGGTCAAGGCCAGCAGCGGCGCACTCCCCCCGGTTTGCACCCGCCACCACCAGGGCACGCTCCGCAACACGAACAGCAGACTGCTCGCCGCCGAAAGCAATCCGCCC
>JADGBU010000129.1:9814-10188 GCA_015231295.1 Magnetococcales bacterium
GATCAACAGCCGACGCGCCACCCCCATATAACCCAGAGTGACCGCCGCCACCGCCCCATGATAGTGGGCAGGCACCAACAGGGTCTGTTCCCGCACCACGATCCCGACAGCCAGACCGAGCAGCAGCAGCAGCAGCGACAATCCCACAAAAGGTCCGCCCACCCCGCCCCGGAGCCGCCAACGGCTCACCAGCACCGCGACCACCACCGGCACCACCCACCAACTGGCCCAACGCATCAACCCGGTATAACGGGAAGGATCCCCATCGACCAGAAACAGCCCGGCAACGGTCGGCAGCAGAGCGATCCAGAATCCGACGGAAAGCCCACGTTCCGGAGGACAATCCCGCCCCTCTTCCCGGCTCAGCCACAACC
>JADGBU010000130.1:0-1214 GCA_015231295.1 Magnetococcales bacterium
CCCCTGGTGGGATCCAAGGGCGAAGCCCTTGGTGGGGTCCAGGGGCGAAGCCCTTGGGATGTTCTTGAAAGCTATTTTTTGAACGGATTTATAATTTTTATTGTTAAAAATCAAAACCCTGGGGGAAGAATCCCCCAGACCCTCTCTTTTTTTTCAATGGTTATCCATCCAATCGTTTGCGGGCGACCTCGATGGCGGTGCGCACCGTGGAGAACGCGGTTCCCCCGATCACCTTGCGGGCGTTGACCGAAGCGGATACCGCCAACACCTCCACCACATCCGGCCCGATGCGGGGATCGGCGGCCTGCATTTCGGTCAAGGAGAGCTGTTCCAAGGTGCGTCCGCTCTCCACGCACAAACGCACCAGGCGTCCCGACACCTCGTGGGCCTTGCGGAACGGAATCCCCTGACGCACCAGATAATCCGCCAGATCGGTGGCGGTGGTGAAGCCCACCTTGGCGGCGGCGGCCATGGCCGAACGATGAACCCGGATCTCCGCCAGCATGCCCGCGAACACCTTCAAACAGCCCCGCACCGTTTCGACGATATCGAAAATGGCCTCTTTGTCTTCCTGCATATCCCGGTTATAGGAGAGGGGCAATCCTTTCATCAGGGTCAGCAGTCCCATCAGATGGCCGGTCACGCGACCGCTTTTGCCTCTCACCAGCTCCGGGGCATCGGGATTTTTCTTCTGCGGCATGATGCTCGATCCGGTGGCGAAGGCATCCGAAAGCTCCACGAAGCCGAAGGCCGGCGAGGACCACAGAATCAGCTCCTCGGAAAAACGTGACAGATGGGTCATCACCAGAGCGCAGGCGGCGGCGGTTTCGATGACGAAATCCCGATCCGACACCGCATCCAGGGAGTTGCGACAGATGCCTTCGAAGTTCAGCTCCTTGGCGACCCACTCCCGATCGATGGGGAAGGGGGTTCCCGCCAGGGCGGCGGCTCCGAGGGGGAGTTGATTGATCCGCTTGCGCAATTCGGCGAAGCGTTGCCAATCCCGGTCGAGCATTTCGAAATAGGCCATCAGGTGATGACCGAAGGTGATGGGCTGAGCGTTCTGCAGATGGGTGAACCCGGGCATGATGGTTTCGATATGGGCTTCGGCCAGGGTCAGCAGAATGCGCTGCATGGTCCGCAACGCATCGCGGATGGCATCCACCTCTTCCCGCAGCCACAGACGCAGATCCGTGGCCACCTGATCGTTGCGG
>JADGBU010000130.1:1454-2254 GCA_015231295.1 Magnetococcales bacterium
GTAATGAATCGAGGCGGAAAAGGACTCCATGAAGGCATCGGTGGGCTGGGAAAAACGCCCACCCCACGGTTTGATTTTACTCATGAGCGATTCTGGCGCACCATGGCGGCGATGCGCATCCTCAGGGCGTTGAGTTTGATGAAGCCGGTGGCATCGGTCTGGTCATACGCGCCGAAATCCTCCTCGAAGGTGACGATGGCCGGATCGAACAGCGACAGCTCCGAGCGTCGTCCCACCACCGTGACGTTCCCCTTGTAGAGCTTCAGCCGCACCACACCGGCCACATGGGTCTGCGAGGCGTCGATGAGAGCCTGAAGCATCAGCCGTTCCGGGGAGAACCAGTAGCCGTTGTAGACCAGAGCCGCATAACGGGGAGCGAGTTCATCCTTGAGATGGGCCGCTTCGCGGTCGAGGGTCAGGGACTCCATGGCCCGATGGGCCACGCCGAGAATGGTTCCGCCCGGCGTCTCGTAGACGCCACGGGATTTCATGCCCACATAGCGGTTTTCCACCAGATCGACCCGACCGATGCCATTGGCTCCGCCCAGGGCGTTGAGCCGGGTGAGCAGGGCCGCCGGCGTGAGGCTTTCGCCGTCGATGGCCACCGGATCCCCTTTTTCGAAGGTCAATTCCACATAGGTGGGGCGATCGGGGGCCCGTTCCGGGGAGACCGACAGAATGAACATCTCCTCTTCGGGTTCGCTCCAGGGATCTTCCAACGCCTTGCCCTCGAACGAGAGGTGCAGCAGATTGCGATCCATGGAGTAGGGCACCTCGCCGCGCTTGTCGCGGGAGACCGG
>JADGBU010000130.1:2309-4935 GCA_015231295.1 Magnetococcales bacterium
GGGGGCGATCACCCGGATGTCGGGACGCAGGGCGTGATAGGCCAGCTCGAAGCGGACCTGATCGTTACCCTTGCCGGTGGCGCCATGGGCCACGGCGTCGGCACCGCACTGGACGGCGATTTCGATCTGCCGCTTGGCGATGAGGGGACGGGCGATCGAGGTGCCCAGATGATAGACCCCTTCATACAGGGCGTTGGCCCGATACATCGGAAAGACGAAATCCCGGACGAACTCCTCTTTCAGATCCTCGATGAAGATCTCGCGCACGCCGAGAGCCTGAGCCTTCTGACGGGCGGGTTCCAGCTCTTCGCCCTGTCCCAGGTCGGCGCAGAAGGCCACCACTTCACAGTCGTACCGCTCTTGCAGCCATTTGAGGATGATCGAGGTATCCAGGCCACCGGAGTAGGCCAGAACCGCTTTCTTGACGGGTTTGGACATGAATCTCTTCCTTCGTGAAACCGTTGAGAACCGAGAGTAAATAAAAAACGTCAGATATCGACGCCCATCAGCCATTCGAGAATGGCCTTCTGGATATGCAGGCGATTTTCCGCCTCATCCCAGATCACCGACTGGGGACCGTCGAGCACTTCTGCCGTGACCTCCTCGCCGCGATGGGCGGGAAGACAGTGCATGAACAGGGCTTCGGGTTTGGCCAGTCGCATCAGGGCGGCATCGACGCAGTAGTCGGCGAAGGCCACCTGACGGCGTTGTTGTTCCGCCTCCTGTCCCATGGAGGTCCAGGTATCGGTGCAGATCAGATCCGCGTCCGAGGCGGCATCGGCGGGGGCGCGCACCACGCGAATCGAACCGCTGCCGGTGATGGCCTCCCGTTGGCAGTGGGCCAGCAGCTCCGCATGGGGTTCGTACCCTGCCGGACAGGCCAGCACCAGATCAAAGCCGAGTTTGGCCGCGCCCTGAATCCAGGAGTTGGCCATATTGTTGCCATCGCCGATCCAGGCCACCTTTTTGCCAGCGATCGGACCCCGATGTTCTTCGAAGGTCAGGAGGTCCGCCAGCACCTGACAGGGATGAAAATCGTCGGAGAGTCCGTTGATCACCGGGACCGAGGCGTATTCGGCCATGGTTTGCACCTTCTGATGGGCGAAGGTGCGCACCATGATGATGTCCACATAGCGGGAGAGCACGCGGGCCGAGTCGGAAAGCTCCTCCCCCCGACCCAGTTGAATCTCCTGGCTGGAGAGAAACAACGCCTGCCCGCCCAGCTCGAACATGCCGGTTTCGAAGGAGACGCGGGTACGGGTCGAGGGTTTCTCGAAGATCATCCCCAGGGTGCGTCCTTTGAGGGTCGGGTCGTTACGGCCCTCCCGGCGTGCCTGTTTCAGCAGCGCGGCGCGCCGGAACAGACGATGGATTTCGGCGGCGGAGAGGTCGTCGAAGGTAAGCAGATCCCGATTGGTTGAATATCTGGTGGTCATGGTGTTGCCGTCAAAAGAGGTCGCTCATCACGCCATCGAGGATGGCCACGCCTTGATCGATCTCGTCGGTCGAGATGGTCAGGGGGGGGAGCATGCGCAGCGTGGTGCCCATCTGACAACTGAGCAGCAGACCACGATTCAGACACATGGCGGCCACCTCTTCGGTCGCGCCGTTGAGTTCGACGGCGGCCATCAGGCCCCGTCCCCGGGTGGTCTTGACCATGGCGTGATGGCTGGCCATCTCCGCCAGACGCCGATGCAGATGGGCACCCCGTTCCGCGACACCGGCGATGACGCCATCGTCGAGGAGGCACTCCAGGGTGGCCAGGGAGGCGGCGCAGGCCAGGGGATTGCCACCGAAGGTGGAGGCATGGGTGCCGGGGGCAAACGACGCGGCGACCTTGCCGGTGGCCATGCAGGCCCCCATGGGCACGCCGGAAGCCAGACCCTTGGCGACGGTCATGATATCCGGGGTCATCGCGCTCCATTGATGGCCCCAGAATTTTCCGGTCCGTCCCATGCCGGTCTGCACTTCGTCGAGGATCAGCAGCAGGCCGTGCCGGTCGGCGATGGCGCGCAGAGCCTCCAGATAGCCCTCATCGGGAATGCGCACGCCGGATTCGCCCTGGATCGGTTCCACCAGGATTCCGGCGGTATAGGGGCTGATGGCCTTTTCCACCGCGCCGGGGTCGTTGAAGGGCACATAACGGAAACCGGGCATCAGGGGTTCGAAGCCGCGCTGGACTTTTTCCTGGGCGGTGGCCGACAGGGTGGCCAGGGTGCGACCGTGAAAGCCGTTGATGGCGGTGATGATCTCGAAACGGCCCGGATGACCGTGATCCCGCATGTATTTGCGGGTGAGCTTGATGGCCGCCTCATTGGCTTCGGCGCCGCTGTTGCAAAAAAAGACCTGATCGGCGAAACAGGTTTGCGTCAGGCGACGGGCCAGTTTTTCCTGCAACGGAATCCGGTAGAGATTCGAGGTATGGATCAGCTCACCGGCCTGTTCGCGGATGGCGGCGGTCACTTTGGGCGGGCAGTGGCCGAGATTGTTCACCCCGATGCCGGCGAGAAAGTCGAGATATTCCCGGCCTTCCTCGTCCCACAGGCGCGTGCCGACCCCCCGGACAAAGGCGACGGGATTCCGTCCATAGGTGGACATGATGCACTGGATGTCGTTCATGATGCCT
>JADGBU010000130.1:5217-5677 GCA_015231295.1 Magnetococcales bacterium
TTCGTGTTTGAAGTCGAACAGATCGACGGTCATTTGACAGGCGATCATCTTGACATCCGACTCGACGGCCATATCCATCAACTCTTCGATGGAGGCCACACCTTTGCCGGCCATTTTTTGTTTCATCATGATGGTGGCCATGCTCTCCATGCCGGGCAGAGCCTGGACCAGCACCGGCATTGGAATCGGCATCGGCATGGCGGGATTGCCGAGGGGGGAGATTTTCAGGTTGCGATTTTTCTTCAGCACCTGCAAGCCGTAGAAGGTCCAGAAAATCGTGACCTCGTAATCCAACGCCGCTGCCGTGGTGGCGAGAATCAACGGCGGATAGGCGAAGTCCAGCGTACCCTTGGTGGCGATGATCGCCAGTTTTTTCTGAGCGGCCATGATTGGGACTCTCCTTGATGGGTCAGGGCTTGCGGATTTCGTAGTAGAAGACGCCGCCCGCTTCCGAGGCCTT
>JADGBU010000130.1:5798-10043 GCA_015231295.1 Magnetococcales bacterium
ATGGGCAGTGGGCAGTTCAGCCCCTTGGCGTCGAGGGTCGTGTCAGCCATGATGATGTTACCTCCGGGTTGGATGTCGCTGGTGCAAGTGCGTGAGTGGCGATTATTAGAAAAACAGCAAACTCTGTAATAGTGAATGGCATCGCTCCGGGTTGCAAATTTTTTTTTCTACTTTGTTCTGTCAAAACTGGCACGCGCCATGATATCCCTTTGAGAAGTCATCTCTCTTGCCAGAAACGGATCGCCCATGGAATACCCATTTTTCACCATTTTTGCCGTGCTGATCGGTCTGTTGCTGCTGTTTTGGTTTCTGCTCAAGCTGCGGACGTTGCGGGAATCGACCGTCAAGGAAGAGCGGCCCGCCGACAAGCTGACTGTGCTGTTGGGTCTTTTTTATGTGCTCAGTCGGGCCTGTCTCAACTATTACCGGGATCGAAACACCTATCCCCCGGTGGTCATCGGAGCCCCGGAAGGGTTGATCGAGCTGGGATATCTGAAAAACGAGCCCATGGCCGAACTGACCGGTTCCCTGAAACTTTTTTCCATCGTCGTCACCGACAAGGCGGGGTGCGGGATTTGTCTGGCCCACATCAAGGCCTCCATGGCCATGGAGATGGTCCGTCGGGTGGCCGAGACCGGCACCCTGATTCAGTTTCAGGATTACCGGGGCGGGCAGTACAAGCCCTTGACCAGCACCGGGGATACGTTGGTCAATCTGACGCTGCCTTTGCCGGTTCGTCCCTTGGGTTCCAAGGCTCCTCCTCCTGGTGGCAATGACGGCTCTTCCACGGGCGCGCCGATCGATCACTCCGGGGAGGAGGGGGGAATGTCGTAGACTCCCGCCTGGAAATCAATCATTCGGGGGGGCGGGCATCCTGAGCCTTTTTGCGGATCGCTTTTTCGATCTGTCTGGCACTCTCCGCATCCGAGGGGCCATCGTGCCAGGAACCGTCCCCCTGAGCACCCTGCCTGAGCACCACCACCTTCACATCTCCATAGGGAGCCTGTCCCGAGAGCCGAATGTTGATCCGATAGCGGGTTTTCGGATCATTGGGATCGATCTTCCAATCGGTGGAGATGAATCCGCCTTCCCGATTGGCCACCTGTATCGGCAATTCCATCACCACATCCATGGCACCGGCGTAGAGCTTGTTGAGTCGGACTTGTTCCTGGGAGAGTTTGGCACCTCCGCCTCCCCCGCCAAAATTGAAGGTGCTCTCCTGCCCGAGCAGATCGGCGGAGCTGTTTTCGCCAATACCCTCCATGGCGTCCTCTTTGGCCTTTTTGTGGCCAAATTTGGCGAGTTTTTGTTGTTCCAGAGTGTTCGGGCTGCTCCACAACGAACTGGAACATCCGCCCGTACCCAGGGCCAGGGCGGTCAATGCCACGGTCATGAACTTGATTTTCATGGATGCGTCTTTCCTTAGAGTGCTCTCCGGGGATGAACAAATCAAACCAGCCGCATTATGAAGCAAAAACTTCCTCCAGGGAATGCATGTCAATGACGTTTTCCATCCAGTTTTCGATGGTATCCACGTCTGCGCTGTTGACTCGGGCCGTGACCCATTCCGGTATCGGGCCAAATTTGCGGCGCAGCAGTCTGATCAAGGTATGCGAGGCCTCATCCAGGCGACCTCTCTCGATGCCTTTCTCGATGCCTTTCTCGATGCCTTTCTCGATGCCTTTCTCGATGCCTTGTGCAACCCACTGTTTGACCCATTCGTCTGCGGTATCGGCCAACATGGCATGTACCTCCTTCAAGTCGTTGATTTCTGCAATGGCTTCCGGATGCATGCCATGCCTTTTCGACAGTCGGGGGGCGAGGATCCGGTTCAACCAGTTGGCAAAGGCATGACGCAACGTTCCGTGTTCCGGGAGATTCAGCCAGCCATCCAGATCGCGGATGACCTGCCGCACATCCTCCAGGGTTCGGCTTTTTTCGAGTCGGAACAAGGCGGCCACCACGTTTGACATGTTGCGCAATTCGCTCTCCTGGTAGTGGTTTTTGTCCACCAGAAGATAGCGCGCATGCGGACGGTAGCGTTCCAGTCCTGGCGGTGACTCCTCGATCAGATCGGCCACATCGTGTGCGGCACTCCAGCGTTGTTTGCCATTGTACAGCACGATGGGAAGGGCGGGGGGAAATTTTTCACCGGTCGGAATTTTTCCGGAGGCGTGGAGATCCTGATAGAGCAGCTTCAAATAGAGATCGATGCGCAACGCCATGATCTCCACCATCGTGGATTGGGGTTCCAGCAGGAGATAGATATACAGCCATCGCTCTGGCGCGCTCCAGCGGATTTTCCAGATCAGATCGTTGGTTCTTTTGCGGAAGTCGTCGGTGACATAGACCGGATTCACCTTTTCCAGCGTGGAGAAATCCAAGCCCGGGATCCAGGCTTCGTCCATGAAGCCGGTGAGGAGATCTTCGATCATCCGAGGGTGGGAAAACAGTTTGGCATAGCCGAGGTCGTGTTCGTGCATGGTGGATGTCGCGACCCTCCGGGCAGGAGTGAGGGGGGATGGAAACGGTTGCCTTTCACCTTCTGACCACCATAAAAAAAAGGGAGGCGGATAAATCCGCCCCCCTTTCAGGTCAATCGGTCCAGCTTTGCGTCAAGAGAGACTTAGAAGTCCATCTTCACGGAGGCTTGGACATAGTGCATCACTTCTTCGGAGGTACCACCCACGCGAGCGTTGGGGTCCACGAAGGTGCCGGACAGGTCGAGCATGGTGCCTTCCTGGATCTTGGTCGTGAAGCCGATCGTGCCACCCATGGCCGAATCATACACGACAGCGGCGGGAGCGGTGGTCACGACTTCTTCCACCAGGCTGGCATAGTCCAGGCTCGGCTTGATGGTCCATGCGCCGGCATTGATCGTCAGGCCCGCACCAACGCCCCACATGTTGGACTGGGTGCTGGCGACGCCGCCATTGGGGGCCACGAGGGCGCGCTGCATCAGGTCTTGGGCACCGGCTCCACCCTGATCCCAGGTCGGGGACCAGAAGGTGCGATCGCCACCCGGGACAGCGGCGGTGAAGTCTTCGGCACCATAGAAGACATAGCCATTCCATCCGCCGAAGCCGGTTTTGCCTTTGGCGCGCAGGGCGGCCATGAAGCCGTCGCTGTCGAGCTGGCTGTTGTTGGTCACGTTGTCCATACCGGTTTCGTAGATCAAGGTACCGGTCAGGTCAACATTCTCGACCTTGCCACCCAGGGTGAGGGCGATCCAGCCGTCGGTGATGCTGTCGGTGGCGTTGTTGATCACGCCCGTACCATTGGCCGCACCGTAGGGAACACCACCGACGCGGGACTCGGAATTGAGATAGGCGGCGGTGATTTGATAGTCAACATTGCTGTATTTGCCCAGAGCGGACAGAACCCAGAAATCGACATCCTGGTGGTTGGCGTTGGGACCGGTAACGGCGGGAACTAAGGCGGGAGCGACGTTATCAGAACCTTCAGCCACTTTCACGTTGGCACCGACGACGGTCACGCCGCCGAAGTTCTTCGCCAACAGGATGGTGCCGTAGGAGGTCGTGTCATGGTTGAACAGCAGGCCATCGTTCAGGGCGATGGGCATGTTACCGACTTTCAGGCCGACGTTCCAGGCTTCCGTCTCCAACCACAGCTGATTGACGGTCCAGTCGCCGGCGAGGGTGACATCAGCACCACCGACGGTGTTGTTGTTCAGAACGCGGGTCACCAAGTGAGCGTGGGACTTTTCGCTGGCTTTCATGTCCACGTTCAGTTGCAGACGCTGAGCCCAATAGTTGGCATTTTCGTCACCGGCCACGTCGCCAGGGGTGTTGTCCATGGTGACGGTGCGGAATTGATAGTAACCACCAATTTTCGTTTCACCCGCATCAGCGGCCTGAGGAGCGGCGAGAGCAATGGCGGCCAGGGCAGCGGCACCCAAGAGGATAGATTTCTTCATTTTCATTTTCTCCAAGTTCGTTGCTAGTTTTGTCCCCGGCCTACCCGGGAATCCGGTTTATGTTCTTTCTGCAACACCCTGTTGCGAAAGAGTCACACTGGATGGGAATGAGCTTATAATGATCTTTCCATCCGTTGTCAACCAAAAAATCAACATCACAATCATTTTTGTTTCTCGTCGGGCTTGGTTTGGGTCAAGGACGGGGTTTCCGTGGCTCCTGTCCCCTCATTTCCGCCGACGGATTTCTATTATGCAACAGCCGGGCCGGAGCCACCGTCATGGCGCGCATGCACTCCATCCAGCTCATC
>JADGBU010000131.1 GCA_015231295.1 Magnetococcales bacterium
GAACATGTCCGAACGGGCCGCCGAAATGCTGCGCGAGGATCTGGAGATGATGGGTCCGGTGAAGGTCGCCGATGTGGAAGGGGCGCAACAGGCCATTCTCAAGGCCGCCCGTCGCCTGGAGGCGGAAGGAGCCATCGTCATCATGGGCAAGGGCACCGACGACGTGGTGCTGTAGAACTGGATTCAACGCAACGAAATACAAGGAAATCAGACCCGTGTCCGAGACCGTCGGTGAGATCATCAAGGCGGATGCCGCAGCCGGAGAGTTCCGGCGGGTCGGCATCCAGGAATTACTCGATGCCCCTCAGTCGAGCAAGCGGGAGCACTTTTTGCGGTTTCGTCCCGATGGTCGGCTGCCGGTGGTCACGCCGCCCAAAAAAGAGCCCGAAATCTCCCCGGAAGAGCTTCAGGCCCGACGCCTGGAGCAGATGGAACGGGAGATCTATCAGCGGGTCTTCGCCGCCGCCGAATCCGCCGGTCTGAAGGCCGGTGAAGAGCGGATGGAACGGGAGATCCTGGCCCTGATGCCCCAACTCGAAGGGGTGCTGTCCAATCTGGAACAGTTGCATGTCCGGGTGTTGGCCTCCGCCGAACGCTATCTGGTGGAAACCGTGCTGGTGGTGATCCGCGAGCTTCTGGCCAGCGAATTGTCGTTGCATCCCGAAGTGCTGGCGGCACGGGTCAAGCGGATTCTCTCCCGCGCCTCCGGACGCAAACAGATCGTCATCCGGGTTTCGCCGGGCAATGCCCAGGTGCTCTCCCGATTGAAAGGGTTTGCCAATCTGCGAATCGAGGCCGATGATCTGCTCTCTCCGGGTGCGGTGCATCTGGAAAGCGATTTTGGTGGACTGGAGGATAATCTGGAACTCCAGCTCAAAGAGGTGGAACTCTCCATGCGGGAGTTTTTGCAGGAGCGTCTGGACGCCATCGGCGAGGAGGATATCGCCCGACAGGCCCAGAGTGCAGCCGTGGTCGCTGCGGCACGCGTGCCCCATCCCCTGGCACCCGATCCGGGGAGCGAGCCCGTTCGGGAAAAGCGTGCCGCACGGCAACCGGCCCCCGGAATCCGGGAAGAGGAGTGGGAAGCAGAACCCAACGCCTCCTGGTCCGAAGAGGAGGAGGAGAGCGACGCCGATCCTCTGAGTGCCGCTCCGGAAATGATGTTCACGGAGGCTCCATGACCCTCTCTCTGAATCTGCCCTGGACGGAGTATCAGGAGTCGGCCCTGCGGGGCATCGGCATGCAGCGTACCGGCAAGGTTTCCCAGGTGTTGGGGCTGCTGATCGAAGGCACCGGTCCATCCGCCTCCATCGGCGACATGTGCGAAGTCTTTCCCGATGACGGTTCCCCTCCCATCAAGGCCGAAGTGGTGGGTTTCCGCAGCGATGCCTTGTTGCTGATGCCTCTGGGAGCCATCAAGGGGATTCATCCCGGCAGCACGATCCTCTCCCGGGGGCGCACCGAAAAGGTGGCGGTGGGAGATGGCTTGCTGGGTCGGGTGCTTGGACCTACCGGAGAGCCGATCGATAATGGGCCTCCGATGCATCTGCCCGAATTCACCCCGCTGCATGCCGATCCCATCAATCCGTTGCAACGTCGCCGGATTACCGAAAGCCTCGATCTGGGGGTCCGGGTGATCAATGGCCTTCTGACCGTGGGACGGGGACAGCGTATCGGCATCTTTTCCGGCTCTGGCGTGGGTAAGAGTACCCTGCTCGGCATGATGGCCCGTTATACCGAAGCCGATGTCAATGTCATCGCCCTGATCGGTGAACGTGGACGTGAAGTGGTGGAGTTTCTGGAAAAAGATCTCGGCCCGGAAGGGATGGCCCATTCTGTGGTGGTGGTCGCCACCTCCGATCAGCCGCCGCTGTTGCGTTTGCGCGCGGCCCATCTGGCAACCGCCATCGCCGAATATTTCCGCGCCCGGCAGAAGCATGTCCTGCTGCTGATGGACTCCCTGACCCGATATGCCATGGCGCAGCGGGAAGTGGGACTGGCCAGAGGAGAACCGCCGACCAGTCGCGGTTATCCGCCCTCCACCTTCATGCTGCTGCCCCGGATTCTGGAACGGGCCGGGCGTGACAGCGGAGCGGGCAGCATCACCGGACTCTACACCGTCCTCATGGAAGGGGATGACCTTCAGGATCCGATTGTGGACGCGGTGCGAGGTATCCTCGATGGACATATCGTGTTGTCCCGCGAGTTGGCCTCTTCCAACCATTATCCGGCGGTGGATGTGTTGGCCTCTCTCTCCCGTTTGATGTCGGATCTGGCAGGAGAGACTCAAAAAGGATGGGCCGGACAGTTGCGGGAATCCTTGTCCGCCTATAACCAGGCCGAGGATATGATCAATATCGGTGCCTATGTGCAAGGATCCAATCCCCGCATCGATCTGGCGTTGAAACTGATCAAACCGATTCGTGATTATCTGCGGCAGCCGGTTTCTCAGGGCTGCTCCATGGAAGAGAGTGTTCGTCAACTGGGCAAGGTGTTTGCGGCGGCGACCCAGACGGCCCGCGCCGCGTGATCCATCAGGGGTCCAGGGGGATTATCCCCCTGGTGGGATCCAAGGGCGAAGCCCTTGGTGGGGCGGGGGGCAAAGCCCCCCAAAAAAACGCGCAAGGCCAAGTCAAAACCCTGGAGGCGTCGCCTCCAGACCTCCACCGGGGGCGATGATCGCCCCCGGACCCCCGCATTGCTCAACCACTCTTTAAGCTCTCGATCATCTCCATCAATATCTTGCATGCCACCGGATCAGGCTGCGGCATGGTCTCCGGTTTGGGATTGGAAAGATCCTGCACCATTTTCTTGACGGCGTGGAAACCCAACTCCCGATAGGCCTCGAACTGGGCCTCGTCGAAAAATTGATCGGCGGTGGTCTGTTCCGGAAAGTCCTTATTCATGCGCTGATAGGTCAAGACGCACTGCGGCACCTCCTTGAACAGGCAGGTGTTGATGTAGAGCACACAGCCGGTTTTTTTCGGACTCTTCTGGCCGTTGATCGTTTTTTCCGGATAGTGGATGGTCCCGATCAGATATGGCCGCTCGCAGAATTTTTTTCCTTTTGAGCTTTCCGGTTCATTGTGCGGTTGTTTGCAGCATTTTTTTTCTTTTGAGCTTTCCGTCTTATTATGAGTCGTAGTGTCCGAGAGTTGATCTTCCGGACGCATGGGCAGGGTGTCGATCGTGATTTCGGTGCCGAAATCGACCCTGGCCCGATTGATGAGATTGCCCAGACTGTCGAAGGTGTTGCCCGGATCGGCTCCCGCGTCGCTGATGATGATCAGATCGCAGCGACGACGGATCAATTCGTAAGCACCGAGATTCTCGAAGTGTCCCCCGTCGGCGAGATGCACATATTTTCTATCCTCGCACAGTCTGTTTTGCAGCATTTCTTTCAGGATGGCGGGCAACCATCGAGGCACGGAGCGTCCTTGTTTGGGTATTTCCCTTTGGGGATTGATGGACCAATAGCCGAGACGAATGTTGAGCATGGCCATCAAAAAGGAGAGAGGCCCGAAACGGGTGACGCCGTTGTTGGGATCCACCGCCGCGCCGGAAATGGTGAACGCCGTGGCCAGCGTGAATTTCTGATCCGCATAGGTTTGAGTGGTCCGGTATCCCGTGGCATCGGAACCGCAGAAGAGGGGGGAGAAGATGAAATTATCTCCACCACGCCCGGCCCACTTGGGATTTTCGGATGTGATGGTATTCAGAGTGGTGTTGATGATGTGATAGGGCCGTTGTACGGTATTCTCTGCCAGAGCGTTCAAGGAGAAGATGTCGGGATGGATTGAATTGGGTCCGCGACTGGCAATGGGATGATTTCGTTCCATCTCGTCATGGGAGGGCATGAATGCCTCCCGCAATCGGTCCCGATAGAAGCGGTGCATGGAAACCAAATTGATGTTGGCCATGGAACCGGTCAAGAGTGACAGTGCTGCCGCACCGAGAGACAGACCGATCTGCCATTCGTCCCACCCCTCCGCCCAGATGATGAGTGCCCCGTGGAAAATCCATAACAGCAGAAAGTAACTCGCCAATATGGTGCCGATGCCGATGGCCCAGGCTCTCCATCCTTGCCCTTCGTTGTTGTTTTTACGACCGAACCAGCCTTTGATCGTGGAGATGATTCCCATCAGTGCGGCAAGGCTGGTGGTTTTGAGCCAGCAAGTCATGAATTGATCCATGTAGGGCATCAATCCAAGAACAATAAGGGCCAGTGTAATCCATAAACCGCTCCCGGCCTTTTTGTTGGCCCATAAGCGTCTTGAGTACGGTTGCTCTTTCCAGCTCATAAGGGCATAGATCAGGTATGCTGCAAGAAACAGTACAGCAAGACCAGTGCCCAGAAGTAAAATGTAATCGGCGATCAATATCTGGGAAAGATGCTGTTGGATTTGGAGTTGTCGGCATTGATCTTTCTGGATGCAATCGGGTACGACGGCATTGGACTCGGGTGTCGTCAGGATGCAGGATGGGTCGGGACAGTAGCGGGCCTTGGACTGAATCCAATCCGCAGCCTCTGAAATCCATGGGATGTTTTTCAGAGGCAAGGTGTCGGTGGGAGTTGTCAGAATCGCCATGATCGTCAAGACGATCGGCAACAGAATCAGCAGATTGATGAAGATTCCCCGGAAAATGGCGGCCAGCAACGCCCAGGTGTTCAGTCCCGAGGTTGGGGTGAGATAGTTTCCCCGGTTGCGGATCCAACTGACACGCTTGTGTTTGTGGTCGTCTGTTGGGGTGTCGGGCAGACCAAATGGGAAGTTGTTAGTCGATTGGCGGTCTACGTACTTGAACCACGAATAGGCTGCGCCGATATAGCCGCCTCCGGAAACCGTGGAGAGATAATGAATCCGTTCCATCCATCGGCTGACCTGGAGCGATTGCAACACCCCCAGGTTGAAGGCCGCCGAACGGATGCCACCCCCCGACAATCCCAGGCCGATCACGGAGCCATCCGTCAGATTCAGGGTCTCTTTTTCTTTTTGTATCACGCAGTTGTCATGCTTGGTGTAATGGTCACAGTATGATATTTCTTTTTTGAATGTGTCGCAGCCGTTCATAGAGTTTTCCTTTGTGCCTTTCAAAGGTTATTGGCCTGTGGACGATTTGTTTGACGGCTTCAGGATCGTCATATTGTCGAGAACGAAATCCTTGAACAACTCCACGTCGAAATTTTGTGGGCAGGAGGGGCATGGGGTTGGAGTCTCTGGAGCGCGGTCTCCATGAATATGCTGAATAATATTTATTTTGTCTGGTTCTGGCTGCTTTAAATTTCTCAATGCTAGTGCGATTGTTTTATTGATCTCCGAGAGTTCGGTGCTGATTTTCGTGATTTGAGTGATGGAATCCATGATGCTTGAGTGGATGGTGACTTCGATTGGATTGGGTTTTTCAGCTTCTTTGGGATTCGCCTTGAACAGATGCAGAGCATAGAGAATCGTCAGGGATGCGATGGTCGCCATAAGAATATAAGTAACCATTTTGAATGCGTATTTGCTTGCCACCACAAACAATATTGAGATAACAATAACTGCCGTTATTGAAATTATTTGTTTGTATGCTAGCGAAAGATCTAGCTTTTCTGGGTTGAAATTGAGAAAATTGGAAATTTTAAAAACGTTTGATATTTCTAAAGTAAAGCCGACGCTGATGACTATGATTATTCTGATGATCATGTTGATGTGATTGGTAAGGCTTGCTTTGAGTTTGCCAAACCAGGATCGTGGAGCCGAATCGGGTTGCGGGGTGGTGGTGTTTTTCTTTTTGGCGGGCGTGAGCCGAGTGCAGGTAGCTGAAGAGACCGAGGGGACGGGGCGAAACCAGCCGGGCTTGGGGTAATTGAGTTCGCGGTAAAGGTGATAGATGGCAGCCCGGTGGATATCCCGGAAACGGTGGAGGACCGGTTTGGCCAGTTGGAGGATTTCCAGGCTGGTTTTGTTGAAGAATTTCTGGGTGATCGGGTTGGTCGAGTTGGTCGGGTTGGGAATGGTGTATTCCTTCACCCCATCCTCATATTGCTGCAGGGAAATGGTCAGGTTGTGTGGGCAGTAGACCCCATTCTTGACAAGGCATTCGTTGTTCGGGCAGGGGCTGATTTTTTTGCGTTGTTTTTCCAGATCGGCGAGTACGTTATGTTTAATCGTTTCCAGTTCGTCTGCCAGGCATCCGATGAGTCGGATCAGTTCATGTTTGATGTCCACATAATAATGCGGTTCGATCCGCGTGATCAGGGCACGGGTTTCCTGGTGAAACCGTTCGATGGCTTGATTCAATTCCTGAATGATGTGGACATTCATGATGATTATTTCCGTTTTCCGGAGGTTGAAGCGATGGGGTACAGGAGACTCAGGGCAGAATTCAGTTCATCCTGAGTACAGTGTTCTTCCGGTGGGAGGGCGATCGTGGAATGATATTCCGGGTGGTTGAGGCGTGCGAGTATATGGAGTAGCGTGAAGTTCTGGCGTCCTGTTATTATCCATTCGGCGTTTTCGTATTCGATTCCGCATCGTTCAACCATAAGAAAATTTTTGAACAGATGAGGGTCGGCATTTCTGAGTGTCTTGACTTTGTGCATGGTCAAGTTGTTCAGATTGCTGACGGCTTTGTCTGGTCTGGAACAAGCTCCCAGGAGTAGAGCGACTGCCATGGCGACTCTTTGAATCATTCTGTATGCGGGTTTCATGGCTGAACACACCTGTATGCAATGGGACACTCGAATAATTATGGAATGTTAATTTATGAAAAAAATTGATATACGCCTGAAAAATATTGGATCATGATAAACCTGTCAAGTCATTTTTTTTGGCGAAATTGTTGTGATTGTTATAATTTGTGGTGTTTATTACTTTGATGTGGTGACGGGGGCACGCGACGGGATGGGTGATCCAATCCCTGGTCAGAATGGGCCGTTTGGGGCACAATCGGGAAAAGTGGTCCGTAAAATTTCGATCAGCCTCTTTGCCCATGAAGGACTTGCCCCGTGGAACGGATTTCCGAACCCAGAGCCTTTTGTCATGCACTCGCGCAGGCGGCCTTGCAGGGGACGCCGATCACCCAGGAGCAGGCGTTGCGGGTTTTGACCGATGCGACGATCCCTCTGCTGACGCTGCTGGAGGCCGCGTTCGAGGTGCGAAAACATCATTTCGGATTGGGCGTGCGGGTGCATATTCTCAACAATGTGCAAAACGGGCTCTGTCCCGAGGATTGCACCTACTGCGCGCAATCCACCAGCAGTGCCGGACAGGTGCCGGTCTACCGCCTGAAATCCGATGAAACCATCGTGGAAGAGGCGCGCCGCGCGCACGAATCCGGAGCGTTTCGTTACTGTCTGGTGCTTTCCGGGCGGGGACCGGGGGAGGAGCGTCTCGATCATCTGGCTTCGCTGGTGACGCGGCTCAAGGCGACCTTTCCCATGGAGGTCTGTCTGTCGGCGGGCTTCATCGATCGAACGCAGGCCGAGCGTCTGAAACAGGCGGGATTGGATCGCTACAATCACAATCTCAATACTTCCGAAGCGCGTTACGGGAGCATCTGTCACACCCACACCTACGCCGATCGGGTGGCCACGCTGGAGGCGGCGCGCGCGGTGGGTCTGGAGGTGTGCAGTGGTCTGATCATCGGCATGGGAGAGGGGCCCGAAGAGGTGGTCGAGGTCGCCTTGACCCTGAATCGGCTCGATGCCCGTTCGATTCCGGTCAATTTTTATGTGCACGCGCCCGGCGCGCAGCTCGGAGAGCAGCGGCGTTTGACGCCCGATGCCTGTCTGCGGGCGTTGTGTCTGTTTCGGTTTCTCAATCCTTCCGCCGAGATCCGGGCCGCCGGAGGACGGGAGGCCAATTTGCGCGCGTTGGAATCTTTGGCCCTGTATCCGGCCAATTCGCTGTTCGCCGAGGGGTATCTCAACACTGGCGGCCACTCCGCCGACAAGACCATGCAGATGATCGCCGATGCCGGTTTCACGGTCGAGCAGGTGGAAACGCATGACTGAGCGGATTCCGGGGCTTTTTGTCACCGGGAGTGATACCGGAGTGGGCAAAAGTGTCGCGGCGGCGTGGCTGGCGGGACACCTGAACGCCCGCTACTGGAAGCCGGTTCAATCCGGACTCGAAGAGGAGAGCGACAGCATGCTGGTGGCGCGACTGGCCGGGATGGAGGCCGGATCGGTTTTTCCCGAAACCTATCGTCTGAACGCGCCGTTGTCACCCCACGAGTCGGCCAGGCGCGATGGCGTGGAGATCCGGCTGGAGGCCTTCCGGTTGCCGGACGCGGGAGACGCGCCGCTGGTGGTGGAGGGGGCTGGCGGGGTTCTGGTGCCTTTGAATGCGCGGGATAAAATGGTGGATCTGATGGTTCGGCTCGCCCTGCCGGTGGTGGTGGTGGCCCGGACCGCCTTGGGGACCATCAATCATACCCTCCTGACCCTGGAAGCGTTGCGCCATCGAAAGCTGGAGGTGATCGGCGTGATTTTGTCCGGTCCGCCGAATCGGGTCAATCGGGAGGCGATCGTCGGGTTTGGCGGGGTGGAGCTGTTGGCGGAGCTTCCCTGGCTCGATCCTCTGGATCGGGAGCGTCTGGCCGCCGTCGCGCCCTGGGATGGCGTGGCGTGGGAGCGGTTGCGTCGGAGGTTGGGACGGTGAGCGACATCGAACGCTTGATCGCCCTGGATCGGGCGCACATCTGGCATCCGTACACGCAGCAGGCCACGGCTCCGATGCCGGTGCCCATCGCCTCGGGGCGCGGAGCCTGGTTGCGGGGCATGGATGGTCGGGCGTATCTGGATCTGATCGCCTCGTGGTGGGTATCGATTCACGGACACGCCCATCCGGTGATCGCCCAGGCCATCGCCGAGCAGGCGCACACCCTGGAGCAGGTGATTTTTACCGGCTTGACTCATGAACCGGCGATCCGCTTGGCGGAACGGTTGGTGCAGCGGTTGCCGAAGGGTTTGACGCGGGTTTTCTTTTCCGATGACGGCTCCACGGCGGTGGAGGTGGCTATGAAGATGGCGTGTCACTATTGGCGCAATTCGGGACAGGAGCGGGGACGATTTTTGGTGTTTGAGGGGGCCTATCACGGAGATACGGTCGGGGCGATGTCTGCCAGTCGTTCTTCGGGATTTTTTGAGGGCTACGGGCGGATGCTGTTCGAGGTGGATCGGGTGCCGTTCCCGGCCACCTGGGAGGGGGATGCGGCGGTCGAGGAGAAGGAATCCCAGGCGTTGGCGGCGTTGGATCGTTATCTGGAAGCGGGTGCCTCCGGGTGTGCGGCCATGTTGGTGGAACCGTTGATTCAGGGAGCCGGGGGGATGCGGATGTGTCGTCCCGGATTTTTGCATGCCGTGGCGGAGCGGTTGTCGCGGGCTGGCGTCTTGTTGATCGTCGATGAGGTGATGACCGGATTCGGACGCTGCGGAACGCTTTTCGCCTGCGAGAAGGCGGGTATCGTTCCGGATTTGATTTGTCTTTCCAAGGGGTTGACCGGCGGCTTTCTGCCCATGGCGGTGACGGTGGCCCGCGAGGGGATCTACGAGGCCTTTCTGGGGGAGACCTTCGATCGGGCGTTGGCGCATGGACATTCGTTCACGGCCAATGCGTTGGGCTGCGCGGCGGCGTTGGCTTCGTTGTCTCTGTTCGAGAGCGAAAACACATTGGCGCGGATTGCGGCCATCGAGTCGATTCATCGCGAGCGGTTGGGAGCCTTGCAGCGGGGGATTGTCGCGCCTCGGGTGATGGGGGTGGTGGCGGCGATGGAGTTGGCGTTGTCCGATCGGGCTTATGGATCGGCGTTCACGCCGCGTCTGATTCGGTTTTTTCTGGATCGGGGGATGATCGTGCGGCCTTTGGGATCGGTCTTGTATCTGATTCCCCCGTATTGCATCACCGCAGAGGAGTTGCATCGGGGATGGGATGCGATCGAGGAAGCGGTGGATCATTTCGTTCACTGACACCGCAGGGGTCCAGGGGCCATTGGCCCCTGGTGGGATCCAAGGGCGAAGCCCTTGGGACGTT
>JADGBU010000132.1:0-7054 GCA_015231295.1 Magnetococcales bacterium
CAAGCGAATGGCGCAGCCATTCGCGCAGCGCGCCCATCAGGCCGCCGCAGGCGGCCTATTTGGGGCAACCGCCGAGCGTGTCTAAACTCATTCCGAGAGGTGTTTTAAACCGCAACCATCTTGAGATGCGTACTTTTCCGTAAGTCCGGGTGCAAGATGCGCCCTTCGTTTCCAAAAACCGGAAACGAAGGGCGCGAAGGCTGCGCGCGGCGCATTTTTCGCAAAAAACGCGAAAAATGCTTCTTGAGAAGAGCGCGCTAAAGGCAAATTCAAAACCCTGGGGGATGAATCCCCCAGACCCTCTCTTTTTTTTCAATGGTTTTCCGCGCCGCGTTTGGATCAGGGCAGTTCCTGTTCGAAGGGGGCGGCTTCGATACGGTTTCTGCCGCAGTGCTTGGCGACATAGAGCAGACGATCCGCAGCGGTCAAGAGCGATTCCGGTTTCAACTCCCGGCGCGGGATGACCTCCACCACGCCCATGCTTAACGTGACGATCTCGGCCACCTCGGAGTGGGGATGGGGGATGGCCAGCGCGGCCACCCCGAGTTGAATCTTCTCGGCGGTATGAATCGCCCCTTGCAAGGGGGTTTCCGGCAGCACGCAGACGAACTCTTCTCCCCCGTAGCGCGCCACCAGATCGGTTTTGCGTTCCAGGGAGCGGCTCAGGGATTCGGCGATCTGGCGCAGGCAGTGGTCTCCGGCCTGATGTCCCTGATAATCATTGAATTTCTTAAAAAAATCCACATCGATGATCATGGCCGACAATCGAGTCTTATGTCTCAGGCCTCGGTGCCACTCCTGACGCAAAAAATCATCCAGGGTGCGTCGGTTGGGGATTCCGGTCAGGCCATCCAGAGAGGCCAGACGTTTCAGCAGATCGTTTTTGCGCTTGAGGTCGATATGGGTTCGGACTCTGGCGCGCAACAAGAACGGGCGCACCGGCTTGGTGACATAATCCACCCCGCCGACCTCGAAACCGATCGCTTCGAACTGCTCTTCTCCCATGGCGGTGACGAAAACCACCGGGATATCCCGCGTGACCGGATGCTGTTTCAGAAGGCGACAGAGTTCATAGCCATCCATGCCGGGCATGATTACATCCAGGAGGATCAGATCGGGCCCCTTTTGTTCGGCGAGGCTCATCACCTTGGCGGGATCGGTGGTGAACAGAACCCGGTGATCCGATTGCAGCAGCTTGGCCAAGACCTCGATATTGGTCGGTTCATCATCCACGATCAGGACGGTCGGTTGGCTGAGATCTGCATTCATAAGCCTGTCTCCATAGAGGTTCGGGGCATATCGGTTCGGCTGGCACAGAGGGCTTGTTGCAACAGACGTGCCCCTTCCGGGAACTCCAGATGGTTCAGGAGGTGTTCGATCTGGCAGAGTGTGGGCGTATCGATGCGATCGGCCAGCGCGGAGCGGAGCTTTACAAAATGTTCCCGTGCCTGAAAATCGCCATCGATGAGTTGTTCCAGCAACCGATGAAACGTCTCTTCCGAAAACGATTCCGTATCGGATGGGTCCGGAGGTGGTGCGGTATCTTCGATGCCGCCGGTGATCGTTTCAACCGAGGCGATGACCGTTTGCCAGGCGATTGCGAGTGCCTCCAGGGTGTGATGGCAGCGTTCCGGATCGGGAATGCGGGCTTCCTGTTCCAGACGCGCGGCCAACGAGGCGATCTCCTTGGCGGAAATGTTCGCGGCCACCCCCTTCAGACCATGAGCCAGGTTCTTCAGTTCGCTCAGATTGTTCTCTTCCAGGAATTTTGTGAGCCGGTTTACGGTTTTTCCGTGGGTTGAGAGGAAGTGGTTCAACAATTGCGCCAACAGTTCTTCATCCCCGTCGAGACGCTCCAGGGCGTCTTGCCGATCGATGCCTGGATGATCCGGAACCGTGTCCGGTATGACGGGAGGCTCTGTGCCCGACTCTTCGACGGGTTCGGTGGTGCGTTTTCGATCGAGAGGGCCCAGATGGGTGGCCAGCACGGCAAACATTCGGGCGATCTGGATCGGTTTGGTCAGATAGTCGTTCATGCCCAGAGCGAGACATTGATCTTTTTCGCTTTTCAGGGCATTGGCGGTCATGGCGATGATGGGAAGCCGCTCTTTCGGGAACTGCTCCCGGAGGAGACGGGTCGCCTCCTGACCATCCATGACCGGCATTTGCAGATCCATCAACACACAATCGTAGCGATCCGGTTCACGGCGGAACCGTTCCACGGCTTCCAGCCCGTGACAGGCGCGTTCCACGTCGAGACCACTCCGTTGCAGAATCGCCTTGACCACCTGCCAGTTCAGTTCGTGATCTTCCACCACCAGAATCCGCACGCCCTGAAACCAGTCGGGGGCGTGGGAGGCGGGTGGTTGTATTTCCAGAGGTTCTGGCGGTGCATTGGTCCAGGTAAAGGTCAGCGTGAAATAAAACTGACTGCCGACGCCAGGATCGCTGATGACGCCCATGCTGCCTTGCATCAACTCGACCAGACTTTTGCAGATCGCCAAACCCAGTCCGGTGCCGCCGTGGTTGCGGGTGGTGGAGGAGTCCGCCTGAACAAAGGGCTGAAAAAGCGTGGCGATCTGGATTTCGCTCATGCCGATGCCGCTGTCGTGGAGCGTGAACCGAAGCGTGATGCGCGCCTCGGACTGCTCGACCCGTTCCACCCGCAGATGAACCGTGCCCCGTTCGGTGAACTTGACCGCATTGCTGCCCAGATTGAGCAGAATCTGTTCCAGGCGCAACGGATCGCCGATCAGGGCCCGGGGGAGTGCGTCCGGGATCGTCTGTCCAATTTTCAGCCCTTTTTCTTTGGCTTTGATGGCGATCAGCCCCATGACCCGTTCCAGCACCTCTTCGAGTCGAAAGGGGAGATGTTCCAGTTCCATTTTGCCGGACTCGATCTTGGAAAAATCCAGAATGTCGTTGATCAGTCCCAGAAGGGCATCGGCTGCGTGACGGATATGTCCCATGCGGATGCGCTGCTCCGGCGACAGGGGACTTTGCGAGAGCAGATGCCCCATGCCGATGATGGTATTCATCGGCGTGCGCAATTCGTGGCTCATGTTGGCCAGAAAAAGACTTTTGGTCCGTGTGGCCCGTTCGGCGGTCTCCTTGGCTTCGCGCAAAGCCTGTTCCATTTCGATCCGTTCCGAGATGTCCAGTCCCATGCCTGCCAGATGGGGTTGTCCATTCAACTCGATCTGCTGTCCGACGAAGTAGTGGGGGATGCTGTCACCCCTGCGGTTCGTCATGCGCGCCATCACCGACGTGCTGCCGGTCGTAAAGACCTCGGAGACCCGCTCCCGGATGAGCGTCCGCTCCTCTCCCTGAAAGAAATTTTCCGGCAACGCTTGCGCCATCTCTTCGGCAGTCAGTCCGGTGATGGTTTCCAGCCGTTTGTTCCACAGGCGGAAGTGTCCATCCGGCGCGATCAGATAGAAGACGCCCGGCAAGGCGTTGATCAGTTCGTGAACGAAATCCCGCTCCCGGCGCATGTTTTCCGAAATGAGCCGGTAACGCTCCTCGCTGGCGCGCAGCGCGGCGGTCATGCGGGCGTGTCGTCGCGCGCCGATCCAGGCCAGCAGCAGCACCAGGCCGATCCCCAACAGGGCAACTTCCGGCAGGTGGTTCATGGGTGGGTATCGCCGCGCAGAGCGGCCAGAAGGGTTTCCGCCTCGTCAAACTGGAGCAGCTCCAGATGCTGGTCGAGACGGGAGAGCTGTTCCGGCGTGAGCCAACCACGCAACGACTCCCGCAGCCCGGCGAATTGCTCGCGGGCCTGTAAATCTCCGTCGGCGAGCAGGTGTCGCAACTGCTTCATCGCCTCCGCCGGGAAGGGTTCTCCGGGATTTCGTGAACCGGTTCGCGATTTGTCGGCGGTGGGGTGCGGGGATTCCAAGGCCTCGATTTCCCGGAACAGTCGCTCCAGGACCGCGCGCAAGGTGTCCAATTGCGCCTGACAGTCGCTCCACGCCTCGTTGGCGACCTGTTTTTCCAGACGCGCGGCCAAGGCGGCCAACTCCATGGCCGCCAGGTTTCCCGCCACCCCCTTGAGTCCGTGCAGCAGACTGCGGGCCTGCTCCCGATCCCGACGCTGGAACAGTTCGGCCAGTTTGTTGCCGCTCTCCCGGTGCAGCAGCACGAATTGTCGTGCCAGACGCCGCATCATCGCGCCATCTTCCCCCATGCGCACCATGGCCTCCCGGGTGTCGATGCCGGCGATCTCCGGGAAATCGCTCCCTGGCGCGGGAGTCGTCATCACGGGGGCAGGGGAGTCGGGCGCATCTCGTCCGGATTCGCGGGGCGGTGAGCGGTTTGGATTGGCGGCGATGTGTGTGGCCAACAGTTCGTACAGCAGTTCGACGTGAACCGGTTTGGTCAGATAGTCGTTCATCCCCAGGCTCAGACAGTAATCCTTTTCGCTTTTCATGGCGTTGGCGGTCATGGCGATGATCGGCAACCGCACGGTGTCGAATCGTTCTCGCAACCGTCGGGTGGCCTCGTAGCCATCCATTTCCGGCATCTGGAGATCCATCAATACCGCGTCGAAACGCTCCTGGCGTTCCACCAGACGGAACAGAGCCTCTTTCCCATTGTTCGCATGTTCGGCGACCACGCCCGCGCGCGACAGAATCCCTTCCGTCACCTGCCAGTTGATTTCGTGATCCTCCACCACCAGAACGCGTGTTCCTTTCAGGGTTTCCGGAGGCTCCGCCATCGGTTTGCGGATCGTGTGGGTTTCATCCGGCATCAAGCCTCGACCCAGAGCCTCCTGAACGGTGTTGAGCAGCAAAGAAGGGGTCACGGGCTTGAGCATGAAACCGTTGATCCCGATGGCGCGCGCCTCTTTCATCACCTCCTGACGCCCGAAGGCCGTCACCATGACCACCAGCGAGGATTTCATGGTCGCGTCGCGACGGATCAGTCGGGCGGTTTCCAGACCGTTCATTCCCGGCATCTGCCAGTCGAGGAGAATCACGTCGTAGGGGCGTTCCCGTTGGCTGGCCGCCCGTTTCATTTCCGCCAGAGCCTCCGGGCCCGAAGCCGCCACCGTGACCTGATACGCCAGATTCTGGGCCATGGTGCCGAGGATCTGGCGTGCGCTTTCGTTGTCGTCCACCACCAGAATCCGCAACAGCGGTCCGGGTTCGCCGACCGGCGGCCTCGGCTCCGACAGCACCGCCGACTCTCCCTGCTGACGGGTCAAGGGGACCGTGAAGGCAAATTCGCTGCCCGAGCCCGGCGCGCTGATCACCGTGAAGGAGCCATTCATCTGGTTCACCAGACTCTTGCAGATGGCCAGTCCCAGACCGGTTCCGCCGTAGTGGCGGGTGGTGGAGGAGTCGGCCTGAGCGAATGGTTGGAACAGACCGGCAATCTGCTCTTCGGTCAATCCGATGCCGCTGTCGCGCACCGAAAAACGCAGACGCGCCATCTGTTCCGTTTTTTCCAGGGTGTCGATGCTGAAGATGATCTCTCCCGAATGGGTGAATTTGACCGCATTGGTGCCCAGGTTGACCAGAATCTGTTCCAGACGCAGCGCATCGCCGATCAGGGCGCGGGGCAGATCCGCAGGCAGGGCGAAGAGAATTTCCAGCCCCTGCTCTTCGGCGCGCATCGCCACCATGCCCGCCACCTTTTCCATCACTTCGCTCAGGTTGAACGGGATCTGTTCCAGTTCCAGATGTCCGGCCTCGATTTTCGAGAAGTCGAGAATGTCGTTGATGATCCCGAGCAGAGTTTCGGCGGCGGATTGAATCTTGCGCATCCGGGAGTGCTGTCCGGCGGTCAGAGGGGTCTGCGACAGCAGATAGCCCATGCCGATGATGGTATTCATCGGGGTGCGGATTTCGTGGCTCATGTTGGCCAGAAACAGACTCTTGGCCCGATTGGCCGCTTCGGCACTCTCTTTGGCGGCCAGCAGCATCGCTTCGGTCTGTTTGCGCTCGGTGATGTCCCGGATCACCGCCGAAAAGAAACGGCTGCCATCCGCATGGGTCCAGGAGTTGAGGGACATCTCCAGCGGGAACTCCGAGCCATCCTTGCGCAATCCGGACATCTCCGTGGTCTGACCGAGGAGGGGAGCCGTGCCCCGATCCACGAAATTCTGAAAGCCCCGACGGTGGGATTCGAAATGACGTGGCGGAATCAGGGGAGCCAGTTTCTGACCCACGATCTCTTCCCGGGAGTAGCCGAAGAGCACTTCGGCCCCTTTGTTCCAGAAGATGATGGTCTGTTCCTGATCCGTGGCGATGATGGCATCGCGAATCGAGAGCGTCACCGAACGGAAACGCTCCTCGCTGGCCTGAAGACGGGCCAGGGTCTGTTTGTGCCGTTGCATCTCCTGGCTCATTTTCTGATTGCTCGACTCGGCGGCGTCGATGGCATCGTTGAGAGAGGAGAGCATCTGGCGGCGTTCGGAGATATCCCGCAAAAAGGCGGTGAAAAAGGTGAAGTGAACCCCGGGAATCACCGTGATGGCGAGTTCGGTGGGAATCCGCACCCCCTGGGCGTTGATGGCATCCAGTTCGATATGCTGGTTGATGACACGTTTTTCCCCGGTGGCCAGATAGCGGGCCAATCCCCGGCGATGGGCTTCGCGCATATCCGGGGGAATGATGATGTTGCTGATATCCTGGCCGAGAATGTCCTGTTTGCGAAAGCCGAAGATTCGTTCGGCGGCCTTGTTGAATTCGATGATGAGGCCCTGGGTGTCGATGGAGATGATGGCATCGAGGGCGGTGTCGAGGATGGCGCGATTGCGCTGTTCGCTGTGACGCAGATTGGCGGTGGCCGTGCGCAGATTGTTTTCCACCCGTCTCAGCAGTCGATGAAAGATCCAGCCGAGAAACAGCGTGCTCAGGCCGATGCCGAGAATCACCCGGTTTTTGTGGGCATTGGTGATTTTCTCCAGGGGTTGATCTTCGTAGAGAACCACCAGGTTGGCCACGATTCGGCCATCGAGATCCGGAAGCGGGATGATGAAATAGTGGGTGTGATTGACCCCTGAATTGTCCGGAATGGTTTTCGGGATTTTTCCGGTATCGAGTTGATG
>JADGBU010000132.1:7102-9951 GCA_015231295.1 Magnetococcales bacterium
ATCGTTGAAGCGATTCCACTCTCTGTCCGGGTGTTGGGGATCGGAATGGGCTTCCCAAGTGGCGGCAGCGATGAATTTTTTATCGATCAGCAAGTGAATATTTACATTTAATGCTTTGTGGATTCTCTGCATCAAGGTGGTGATTTCGGTGCCCATTTCCAGATAGCCGAGCAGACGGCCCTCCTGGACCCAGGGAGAGACCACGCGAAAGGTCAAGGTTCCGAAGCGTCCGATTTCGAGTCCCTGGGTGATTTGTCCGCTTTTTCGGGCCTGATTCAGGATGCTGCGTTGAATGGGATCGCCATGGACCTCCGGACGGTGCGCCCGCAGAAAGTTGACCCCATCCGGATCGTGAAAGTAAAGACGGGTGATGCCCTGTTCCTTCTGCCAACTGGAGAAGAGGGGTTGGATGGCGTTTTGCAATCCTTCCCGGTCGCGTTCCTGGAACCGTTCCGCCAGATGGCGATTGTGGCGGATGGCCGTCAGATGCCCATGCATGGCGCGTTGGCTTTCCGATGCGAGCAGTTGCAGGATCTCCTGGACCTGTTGCGGGAAATTGTCGCTCAGGATTGGTTCCTGTTCGGTGTGCATCCAATACAGCGAAAAGAGGAACATGCCGATGAGAACACCAAAGGCCAGCAGAAACGAGGCGATGATGGGTTGTTGAATCCGCCAGATGCTTGGGTCGTTTTTCTGGTCCATGGGTGGTCGCACTGTCGAGGTTGGGCTGGCATGGAGAAGGGGACGACCGGCTTGTGGTCAATCTAAAAATATATCATGACACATCCATGAATGATTTTCCATGGCATGTTACAATTCGATACCCCTTTTAAGAGGGGGGAATTTCAAGAATTGGGGCTCCAGGAATTTTCAGGCAAGGAATGGCGTGAATGAAACCGGGAGCGATCTGATCAAATGAGGATGGCGTGTCGCAGGAATCGCCGTATCCTTCATCGCAAGGTACGGTGGTGCGGGAGGATGGCGGGGGTGATCCCGCCTCCTGCCCGACACCAGGTCCATGTCTGCTGTTGCGTTCACAAACCGGGGCGGTCTTCGGCCTCCATATCCAGGGAACGCAAATGTTTGGTCAAGGCGTTGGCGTGCGTGTTCTCCTGCCGGACCAACTCCAGACAATAGGATTTGACCTCCAGATCCACCAGTTCGTCGGCCAGTTTGGCATAGGTCTCCTTGGCCTTGAGTTCGAGATCGATGGCCATCCGCAGCACGGTGCGGGCGTCGCCGTTTTCGATGGTCGCCAGCTCCTCGGGGGTCATGATCGGTTCGGCGGAGTTTTCCAACTCTTTGAGATAGGCCGCCAGATCCAGATCGTCACCGCAGGGGTTGTGTTTCAGTTTTTCGACCAGAGCGTCCGCGTGATTGTCTTCCATTCCCCCCAATTCCAGAAACAGCATTCTGGATTCGTCATCCTTCGTCATTTCCGCCGCCTTGGCGAAGAAAGCGGAGGCGTGAATTTCGTTTCGCAGTGCTTTTTTGATGATATCGGTTGCTGTTTCCATGAATCACCCCTTGGCTGAAGAGATCTCTTGAAGAGCCTCACGAACACCCATTCGTGAAGGTTGGCGTTTATTAAGACATAGATTGGATATGAATTCAATGTTTTGTCCGGTATGATGGTTTTGTGTTCCGCAACATCCCGCGCAGGAGCGATTCCATGTCCGAAGCCCGCTATTGGCACCTTCAGGATGACGGCAAAATGGTGTGTGAACTCTGTCCGCGTCACTGCACCCTGACCGATGGACAGAGCGGATTTTGTTTCGTTCGGGCCCGTCAGGGGGCGCGGATGGAGTTGACCACCTATGGCCGGTCGAGCGGATTTTGTGTCGATCCGATCGAAAAGAAACCGCTGAACCATTTTTATCCCGGCACGTCGGTTTTGTCTTTCGGCACGGCGGGATGCAATCTGGCCTGCAAGTTTTGTCAGAACTGGGATATCAGTAAATCCAGGCAGATGGAACGGATCGCCGAACAGGCCGATCCCGAAACCATCGCCCGGGCCGCGCTGCGGGCCGGATGCCGCAGCGTGGCCTATACCTACAACGACCCGGTGATTTTCGCCGAATACGCCGTGGATACGGCTCTGGCCTGTCGCCAACTGGGCATCGCTTCGGTGGCCGTGACCGCCGGCTATATGGAACTCGAACCCGCAGCCTGGTTTTTTTCCCACATGGATGCGGCCAACGTCGATCTGAAGGCTTTTTCCGAGACTTTTTATCATCGATTGACCGGTGGGCATCTGCAACCGGTGCTCGATTTGCTGAAATATCTGGCGTGCGAAACCGATGTCTGGGTCGAGTTGACCACGCTGCTGATTCCCGGCTGCAACGATTCGGATCCGGAACTCGACGCCCTGACCCGATGGGTGGTCCGCGAGATGGGGTCGGAGGTGCCGATTCATTTTACCGCGTTTCACCCGGACTGGCAGATGCGTGAATGGTCCCGTACCCCGATCGAGACCCTGTTGAGGGCGCGGCGCATCGCCCTGGATAATGGGGTGCGTTTTGCTTATGTCGGCAATGTCAACGACTGGCGCGGCGCGAGCACCTAGTGTCCCGGCTGCGGGCATTTGTTGATCGAACGTCGTGGATACACGCTGGGGCGGTGGGAAATCACCCCGGAAGGGGGATGTGGACGCTGCGGGATGCGGATTCCGGGTCGGCTGGAAGCGACCCCCGGAGCGTGGGGAGAGAGACGAATGCCGATCCGGGTGGGGCGGGAATGAGCCGTTTTCGGGGCGTTGCCCCGTGCCCCACCAAGGGCTTCGCCCTTGGATCCCACCAAGGGCTTCGCCCTTGGATCCCACCAGGGGGATAATCCCCCTGGACCCGTGA
>JADGBU010000133.1 GCA_015231295.1 Magnetococcales bacterium
TTACCATTCTGGCTCAAAATGAAGCCGTTGTCAGGAGGATGGGTCCATCACATCAGGGGCTTCGCCCCTGGACCCCACCAGGGGCCAATGGCCCCTGGACCCCGATCACGCCGCCTCCGCCACGGGCAGGGCGTGACTGGTCTGCTGATCCCAAAGATGCCGGTAGATGTCGCACCGCTCCAGAAGCTCCGCATGGGGCGCGAAATCGATCACCTCCCCCTTGTCGAGCACCAGAATGGAATCCGCCCCCACCAGAGACGACAAACGATGCGACACGATGATCATCGTGCGCCCCTGAGAGATCTTGTCGAGACTGTGCCGAATGATCGCCTCGCTCTCCGGATCCAGCGCGCTGGTGGCCTCGTCGAAAATCAACAACCGGGGACTCAACAGCAAAGCGCGCGCAATGGCGATCCGCTGCCGCTGCCCGCCCGAAAAGTTGGATGCGTTCTCCTCCACCCAGGTTTCGTAGGATTGCGGCAACCGGTCGATGAACTCATCGGCTCCGGCCATGCGGGCCGCCTCGATCACCTCCACCAGGGTGGCCTCGGGCCGACCGGCGGCGATGTTCTCCCGGATGGTCCCCCGGAACAGAATGTTGTCCTGCAACACCACCCCGATGCTCCGTCGCAGATGCGCCAGATCGAAATGGCGGATGTCATGCCCGTTGAGATGAATCAACCCCTCCTGAGCGGTGTGAATGCCCTGGATCAAACGGGTCACGGTGGTCTTGCCGGAGCCGGAACGCCCCACCACGCCGATCATGCGTCCCTCTTCCACCTGGAACGACACCCCCTTGAGCGCGGGCAGGGCCGCCTTCTCGTAGCGGAAGGTGATGTTGCTGAAGGTGATCGCGCCGGTGATGGGCATGCGGATCCCCCGCTGACTGGGATCCCGTTCCGGCGGATGATTCATCACCGAACCGAGCATGCGCACCGCCAGGGCGGTCTGCTGATATTCGTTGATCAACCCCACGATCTGCACCAGAGGACCGGTGACGCGACCGGAGAGCATGTTGAACGCCACCAGAGCACCGAGGCTCATGCCATTGTCGAACACCTCCACCGCCCCGACCCCGATGATCGCCACCTGCATGCAAGATTGCAACGCGCCGGTGAGCACCGTGGCCTTGATCACGATGCCTCCGACGCGGGCCCGGTTGAGAATCGACACCGCCACCTTGCGATCCCACGACGCCTTACGCAGCGGTTCCAACGCCATGGACTTGACCGCCCGCATGCCGTGGATCGTCTCCACCAGATCGGCCTGACGCAACCCTTCCGCGCTGTAGAGCCCCTCCAGATGTCCCCGGAAGGTGGGCAGCATCACCCCGATCACCGCCGCGATCGCCAGCGTGAACAACAAGACCACCAGCGTCAGCTTGCCGCTGTACATGGTGAGTCCCAGAATCAGCAGCGGCAGGGTGGCCGCATCCAGCATGGTGTGAAACAGCGTGCCGGTCAGAAAATTCCGCACCACCTCGGTCTGCTGCATGTGCCGGATCAGAACGCCGGTGGTGGTGTTCTCGAAAAAGGGCATCGGCAGATGCAACATGTGATGAAACGATCGGGAGAGCAGTCGGGCATCGATCTTGTTGGTGGCCACCAGCATCAGATATTGACGCACATAGCTGAACAAACCCTCGAACAGCATCACCACCAGCAAAATGAAGATCAGGGTCATCAATGTCTGATGGCTCTGATGGGGAATCACCCGGTCGATCATGATGTTGAAAAACATCGGCATCGCCAGACTCAGGATGCTCGACAGAATCGTGGCGTAGGCCACGTTGCGCAGCAGCTTGCGCTGATTGAGAATCTCCGGCATGAACCAGCGCAACCCGAACGGTTGCCGCTCCACCTCCGGCTCGTGATCCCGACGGCACAACAACAGCGTACCGCTCCAGTCGGCCTCGAACTGCTTGCGGGTCAAGACCGTGGTGCCGGCGTGCTCGACGCGGGGATCCATCACCGTCGCGGTCTGCACCCCGTCGGCGGCCACCGTGATCCGACTGACCAGCAACCAGTGTCCGCTCAGCGTTTCGGCCATCACCGGATAGGCCGATCCCAATCCCGACAGATCCTTCCATTTGCGCTGGGTCAGCAGCCCCCCCTTCAGCCCGACCTCCTGCATAAGTCGCAACACCGAGCCCACGATGTCCGCCTCCCGGGCACCCAGCAGCAACTCCGGCGTGATGTCCACCCCGTGATGACGACAGACCAGAAACAAACAACGCAAAGCCGATAAAAAGGGCGACATGGGATTCTCGGGGGGCTCAAGGTTCTCTCCGGGTGGATCGATCGCTCCCCGCGCTCAGGCGGAACCACGAAAAAAACACCCCGGAAGACAAACGATCGGAAAAATTCAAACATGCTGTGACGCCCCACAAAAGTCAAAGACAAAATCGCACCCCGCGACCGCACCAGAGGCCGCGTTGCCGTCCACCCCGAAGGCGGAATCGAAAAAAATTCCCAATCCGGATGAAATCGACTAGAATGAACACCGTTTCACAACCGCCGCCACGAGTCCTCCCCTCGTGCGGATCCGTAAAGTCCCGACAGCTCCCGCGAAGGTCACGATCCATGAAAGCAGGCAAGTCCAAATCCCGCACGCCCGCCGGAGTTCCTGCGGCCCTGATCCACCCGATCAATCAAGCTCTGGAACATCATCAGGCCGGTCGCCTGCAAGAGGCCGAAAACCTCTATCGTCAGATCATCCGCGCCGAGCCCCGGCATCAGGATGCCCACAATCTGCTCGGCTTTCTGCTCCATCAAAAAGGAGAGCGGGACGAGGCGATCCTCTCGATCCGCAAAGCCCTGGCCCTTGATCCGGAGCAACCCCTGTTCCACAACAATCTCGGCATCGTGCTCCAGAACCACGGCCAACCCGACGCGGCCCTCGCCTGTTACGAAAAGGCTCTCGGGATCAATCCCCGTTATCACGCGGCCCTGGGCAACATGGGCACGCTGCTGCAGGCCCTGGGCCGCTATGAGGAGGCCATCGACTGTCAGGAACGGGCCCTGAAAATCGATCCGGAATTTTTCGAGGCCCATGCCAATCTCGGCAACATCCGCTGCGAGCAGAAACGCTATCCCGAGGCCCTCGCCTGTTACGAACAGGCCCTGGCGATCAAACCCGATTACGTCAACGCCATGCACAACATGGCCTATGTCCTCCAGAAAATGGAGCAGTTCGACACCGCCCTCCAGTGGGTGGAACGGGCGTTGGCACTCCGACCCGACTATCTGGAAGCACTCAACTGTCAGGGCAACATCTATCAGGATCTGGGACGCTGGCACGAGGCGATCGCCTGTTACGAAAAAGCCCTCGCCTTCAATCCCCGCTACTACGAGGCGTTGTGCAACATGGCCAACGTGCTGTGCGATCAGGGACGACTCGACGAATCGATCGCCCTGCATCAACAGGCGTTGGCGATCAAACCCGATCTGCACCAGTCCTATACCCACATGGGCAACGCCCTGCAGTTGCAGGAACGCATGGATGAAGCCATCGCCAGCTATCGTCAGGCGTTGGCGATCCGGCCAGGAGACGAAACCGCCCTGGAAAATCTCGGCGTGGCCTGCAACGCCCACGGGGATCTGGAAGGGGCCATCGACTGCACCCGGCAACTGCTGGCCATCAAGGGCGACGATCCCAACACCATCGCCTCGTTGCTCAATCTGCTGAAACAGATCTGCGACTGGCACGATACCGAAGCACTCTTCGCGGAGATGATGCGTCTGTTCCGCTCCGGCTCCAAACTGATCAATCCCTTCGTCTTCCTGACCCTGCCCACCACCCCGGAAGAGCAACGGGCCTGCGCTCAATATTACTTCGAACGCAAATACCGGGCGCGACGCAATCTGACCGCCACGCCGAACCACGAGCCCCATCCGGCCCGGATCCGCATCGGTTATCTCTCCTGCGACTTTCTCAACCACGCCACCTCGATCCTGATGGCGGAAATGATCAAGCTGCACAACCGCGAGCGGTTCGAAATCCTCATCTACTCCTACGGCGACAACGACGGCAAGGAGATGCGACAACGCATCATCGACGCCTGCGACCGCTTCATCGATCTGAAGAACGTCGATCACGAACAGGCGGCCCGGATCATCCATCAGGATGGCGTGCATATTCTGGTGGAACTCAAAGGCTTCACCAAGGGGGCGCGCCTGGAGATCTCCGCCCAACGCCCGGCACCGCTCCAGGTGAGCTGGCTCGGCTATCCCGGCACCCTGGGCGCGCCGCACATCGATTACGTCATCGCCGATCCCTTCATCATTCCGCCGGGTCAGGAGTCTCTCTACACCGAACAGGTGGTGCGACTGCCCCACTGCTATCAACCCAACGATCGCCTGCGGGCCCTGCCGGAGTCCGGCCCCTCCCGCGCCGCATGCGGTCTGCCGGAAACCGGTCTGATCTTCTCCAACTTCAACCAGACCTACAAGATCACCCCGGAAATCTTCGCGGCCTGGATGGAGATTCTCCACCAGATCCCGGAGAGCGTTCTCTGGCTGCTGGAGTCCAACCCCCTGGTGGCGGCCAATCTGCGCCGCGAGGCCCAGACGCGCGGCATCGATCCGGCCCGGCTCCACTTCGCCCCGAAACTGGCGGTGGCCGAACATCTGGCCCGCTATCATCTGGTGGATCTGGTGCTCGACACCTATCCCGTCACCTCCCACACCACCGCCAGCGACGCCCTCTGGGTCGGCTGTCCGCTGGTGACGATCGCCGGGGAGACCTTCGTCTCGCGGGTGGCCGGAAGCCTGCTCCACGCCATCGGCGCGCCGGAACTGGTCGCCGACTCCCTGGAAAGCTATACCGCCCTCGCCCTGCGCCTGGCCCGCGCTCCCGAACAGTTGCAGGAGCTGCGCACCCGCATCCAGAACAACCGCACCCGTTCGCCGCTCTTCGACACCCCGCGCTTCACCCGCGATCTGGAGGCGGTCTACGAGACGGTCTGGCAGCGTCACGAGGCCGGTCTGCCCCCGGAGGCGATCGATATCCCCCCCTCGTTCGCCTCCCCGGAAACCCCGATCGCCGTCACGCCAACCCCGACGCCAACCCCGACGCCAGCCCCGGTCGCCGTCACGCCGACTCCGGTCCCGACTCCGGCCCCGGCTCAACCCGAAGGGCCGATCGATCTCTCCATCTGCGTCACCACGGAATCGGGTCGCGCCTGGCTCCCCCATACCCTGGAACACCTGAAATGGACCCTGAACGCGCCCCGAACCATCGAAATCGTCCTGATCCACACCCCGGATCAGCCCGGAACCCGTAATCTGACGCCGCAACAACTGTCCGGCTTTCCCCGGCTGCGCCACGTCACCCTGCCCCGCGCGATGAAAGGTCCGGCTCTGGCCCTGGCGGCCCTGCGTCAGGGATACGGCACCTTCCGGGTGCACCTGGAAAGCGGGGATCGCCTGATCCCGGAAATCCTGCTCGAAGAGCTGGAACTGATGATCGCTCATGAGCCGATCGTCGCCTCCCACGCCCCGTGGCGCATCTGGAACGACTCCACCAACGAGGATCAGGGACTCTTCTATCCGCTCGAAGAGGCGGTGCTCTTCGGCCCGGAGCACGGCGCCAATCTGTTCAATTTCATTTTGCAAAACCACATTTTTCCCGAGGTGGCGATCCATCGCGCCGACACCCTCGCCCGGATCTCCTTCGATCTGGACACCACCTACGCCCCGCTGGTCACGACCTTCCGCGCCCTGGCCCACGGCGCGATCCGCTTTCAGCCGCGTCCGTTTCTGCTGTCGGTGCTGCGCAACGTGTCGCCTGGCTCCAACGCCCAGAAACCCGGCACCACCACCCTGCTCGATCAGCTCGATCACTACCGCTCGGGTCTGGAAATCGCCGCATCGCTGGCCATGTCGAGCACCGGCATGAGCGATTTCGATCCCGGCAACCGGGCCGTGGTGCTGGATCTGATCAACGATTTCACGGTACGCCGGATTCTGGTGGCGGCCAACATCGCCCAGGCCCACAACGACTCCATCACCGCCGCGCTCTGTCTGAAACGGGCACTGCTCTGGGCCAAGACCGAGGCGGATCGTCAACTCATCCGGGATGCCGAACCCACCGTGATGCTCGGAGCCGCCTATCAGGCGATCCGGCAACGCTACGACGCCCTGCCCGACACCACGCGCCTGGTCTGCTGCGGCGTGAGCAATCCCGAAGTGATCCGGGCCAGTCTGCGCCTGGTGGCCCCGGCCATGCCGGTGGAGTTCCGGGAACCCGCCGTCGCCTGCACCGCCCCGGATCGCCGGAACGCACTCCATCTCACGGAGCATCCCCAAACCCGCTCCGAACTGATCCAGGCTGGCATTCCCGTCGATCAGGTGCTCCTGATCGCGGATCTGCTCACCTTGTTTCGCATCACCGCCTGACGGGAGAACCATCCCCCAACCGAACCCAAGCAACCCTTTCCACATACCGATCCTTTGAGGAGGCAGGATGAGTATTTCGTTCGATTTTGCCATTCACAATATCGGCATTCACATTCCGCCAGTGACCGGGCTCCACTGTGGCTGCGGCGCGAACTGGAAACAAGGCTGGCTCAACACCGATTCGGAAACGTTCGTGGGCAACAACCAGATCGAAACCGCACCGGATGGGCTCTACGCGCCCTTCGGTTACGAACATTGCGATTTCTACTATCTGCAACACGACGCCACCCGTCCCTTTCCCATACCCGACAGCCTGTTCGGCCACTGCTATTCCGAACACTTCATCGAGCATCTCACGCGGGATCAGGGCGTGTTCTTTCTGCAAGAGATGCATCGACTGCTGCAACCGGGCGGCGTGCTCCGCATCAGCACCCCGGATCTGCACGCCAATCTGGCCCTCTTCTCCCAGGAGGATCCCGCCACCTTCGCTCAACAGGTCGCCCTCCTGGAAGGACGGGTGCCGGCTCATTTCATCCGCAATCGCGCCTTCATGGTCAATCAGATGTTCTATTTCTGGGGACATCAGTGGATCTACGACTTCGAGGATCTGGCCCTGTTGCTGGAACAGGCCGGTTTCCCCACCAGCGGCATCCATCGCCGGGCGTTCCGCGAAGGGCTGATCGCCGAAGTGGAACGGCTCGACCAGGAGGAACGACGCCCGGAAAGCCTCTATGTGGAAGCGATCAAGGCCGCCTGATCCCCCCGCCCCTCCCGCAAGGAGGGGCGATTTTCCCGGTTGCCTTCGGAGAGAAAAAACATTAATGTAAGCCGATCGATACCCAAATCGATCACCGGATCGTCACTCCCGACCACCCCCGCCATTCAGGCCACCATGCATCGTGACTCCTTCCGGGTGGTGCTCATCGCGCCACCGGATTACGCCCACGCCGAAGCGTTGCGGGAGATGGTCGAAACCGTTCACTACGGTCTGCTCGCCCTGGGCCACCCCTCGACCATCGCCCTCAACGATCCCGATCCCAACGCCCGCAACATTCTGCTCGGCGGCAATCTCATGCCCCGCTCCTGGTTGGAGCGCGTTCCCCCCGGCTCCATTCTCTACAATCTGGAGCAGTGGGACTCCTCCTGGGTGCGGGGCATCCTGCCGGAGTTGATGGCCCGCTGCGAAACCTGGGACTACGACGCCCACAACCTGGAACAATTGCGCCAAGCCGGTCTGGTGCAGCGTTCCCGTCATGTGCCGGTGGGATACGTGCCCGAATTGCAACGCATTCCACGCAACCCGGAAACCATCGACGTGCTGTTCTACGGCAGCCTCAACGAACGCCGACAGCGCGTGCTCCACGCCCTGGAGCAACAAGGCGTGGCGGTGCAGATGCTCTTCGGCCAGTACGGAGCCAGACGGGATGAGGCCATCTCCCGAGCCAAACTGATCCTCAACATTCACTATTACGACACGAAAATCTTCGAGATCGCCCGCATCTCCTATCTGCTGACCAATGCCAAGGCCGTGGTCACGGAAATGGATGCGGAAACCCGTATCGATCCGGAGCTGCGGGACGGCTTGCTGGCCGTGCCCTACGAAGGGCTGGTGGAAGCCTGCATGAGCCTGCTGCACGACGACACCCGTCGTCACGCCCTGGGTCGCACCGGTCAGCAGCGATTCGCCCAACGTCCCGAAACCGAAATTCTCCGCCGCGCCCTCACCCCGGAAGCCCCGGCGATCCTCAGCAGTACGCCATCCCTTTCACCAACCGATCGCCCCGCTCCAGGAGCCCTGTCCATGGCCCAACCTCCCGGATATCCGCCTCTGCCCCGCATCCTGAACATCGGCAGCGGCAAGAACTTTCGCGAAGAGTGCCTCAATCTCGATCTGCACGACGGCTGGAAACCGGATCTGTTGGGGGATCTCAACGACCCCCTGCCCGGCCCGAATCCCCCGCTCCAGCCGACCCGCCGCTTCGGACCGATCCGCCTGGAACCCGGCCAGTTCGATCAGATTCTCGCCTTCGACGTGCTCGAACATGTCCGGGATCTGATCACCGCCATGACCAGTTGCCGCGATCTGCTGCGCATCGGCGGCACCTTGCATGTCGTGGTGCCCTACGATCTCTCCTTCGGGGCGTGGCAGGATCCCACCCATATCCGGGCCTTCAACGAACGCAGTTGGCTGTATTACACCGACTGGTTCTGGTATCTGGGCTGGACCGAAACCCGTTTCGCGTTGCGTCAGCTCAACTACACGCTGAGTCCGCTGGGCATGGAACTGCAACAGCAGGGAGAACCCGCCGACCGGATCACCCGTACCCCTCGGGCCGTGGACTCCCTGGACGTGATTCTGGAAAAAATCCCCCTCACGCCGGAAGATCTGCACGCCCTGGAACTCTTCCGCCCCAAAGGGTGAAAACAACCTCGACAACCCCCGAACCCGGATGTGTGAAACCAACCTCCGAACGGTGATCGAACGATGATTATCAGCAGAACTCCTTTCCGGATCTCCTTTTTCGGTGGCGGCACCGACTATCCCGCCTGGTATCGGGAGCAGGGGGGCGCGGTGATCAGCGTCGCCATCAACAAATACTGCTTCATCACCGTCCGGGAACTGCCGCCCTTCTTCGAATATCGTTACCGCATCCGCTACTATCTGCGGGAGGAGGTCAACCATATCGATGAAATCAAACATCCCTCGGTGCGGGAGTGTCTGCGCTTCATGAAAATCAATCGGGGAGTCGAGGTGGTCCACAGCGCGGATCTCCCCGCCCAGTCGGGATTGGGCTCCAGCTCCTCGTTCACGGTGGGATTGCTCAACGCCCTCTACAGCCTGAAATACAAAATGCCCACCAAACGGGAACTGGCACTCAATGCCATTCACGTCGAACAGGAGATGATCCGGGAAAATGTCGGTTCCCAGGATCAGACCGAAGCGGCCTTCGGCGGTCTGAATCGCATCGACTTCGGCGAACCGCAGCATATTTCGGTGCGTCCGATCATTCTGCATCCGGAAAGAATGGAGCGTTTGTGCGCCTCCTTGATGCTCTTTTTTACCGGTTTCTCCCGGACCGCTTCCGATATCGCCGCCGAACAGATCAAACGAACCGCCGACAAGTCCGCAGAATTGCATCAAATGATGGCGTTGGTGGAAGAGGCGATGAATATCCTGTTGGGCGATCAGCACTCGCTCGATGATTTCGGACGCCTGCTGCATGAACAATGGCAGATCAAACGCAGCATGACCCATCTGATCTCCAATCCGCGTATCGATGACCTCTATGCGACAGGAGTTCAGGCCGGAGCACTGGGAGGAAAGCTCCTCGGAGCCGGAGGAGGCGGATTCATGCTCTTTTTCGTGCGTCCGGAGGATCAACCCGATGTCCGGGAAGCCCTCAAGGATTTGCTTTATGTGCCGATCCGGTTCGATATGCTCGGCAGTCAGATCGTTTATTACGGCAATCACTGAAAGATAAAGTGGCGGGGTCCAGGGGCCATTGGCCCCTGGTGGGGTCCAGGGGCGAAGCCCTTGGGA
>JADGBU010000134.1 GCA_015231295.1 Magnetococcales bacterium
GGCCACCGCGTTCTCCCATCTGGACGCCACCACCGTGCTCTCCCGTCAGATCGCGGAAATCGGCATCTATCCGGCGGTCGATCCGCTCGACTCCACCTCCCGGATGCTCGATCCCCAGGTGGTCGGTGACGAACATTATCAGGTGGCCCGCGAAGTCCAGCGGGTGTTGCAGACCTATAAATCGTTGCAGGATATCATCGCCATTCTGGGCATGGATGAACTCTCCGAAGAGGATAAGCTCACCGTGTTCCGGGCGCGCAAGATTCAACGGTTTCTCTCCCAGTCCTTCCACGTCGCCGAGGCCTTCACCGGTCAGAAGGGGGTCTATGTGCCCCTCAAGGAGACCATCCGGGGCTTCAAAGAGATCCTCTCGGGCAAACATGACGACCTGCCCGAAGCGGCCTTCTACATGGTGGGCGATATCGACAGTGCCATCGAGAAAGGCCGTCGGTTGGCCAAACAGTAATCGGGAGACTCCATGTCCATCGTCATTCAAATGGAACTCGTCACCCCGGAGGCGCTGTTGCTCTCCGAGGAGTCCATGCTGGTCACGGCACCGGGTATCGAGGGGTATTTCGGGGTCATGTCGGGCCACGCGCCTTTCGTGACCCTGCTCAAACCCGGTGTTCTCACCGTGGGCGAGGGGGATGACGCCAAGCTGTTCGCCGTGGCCGGTGGATTCGCCGAGGTGATGCCCGAAAAGGTCACAATCCTGACCGAACGCGCCCTGCCCCGCGAGCAGATCACCGCCGAATCGATCCAGAAGGAGATCAACGAGGCCAAAGCCAAATTGGCCTCCCCGGATCTGGAAGAGGCCACCATCACGCTTTGGCAATCCCGCATCGACTTCGCCCATGTCTGTCAGGAACTCCTCAACAGACGGAAAGCCTAGTCGTTCAGTGCAACCGTTGGTTGACATCAGGGTTTCTGGTTCATGAATCGTTGTTCTGTCCTGGTGCTGGCGGCTGGTCAGGGAACGCGCATGCGTTCCCGGCTGCCCAAGGTGTTGCATCCTCTGGCCGGTCAGCCGCTGCTGTGGCATATCCTGCGGGCGGTGCGGCCTTTGCAACCCGAACGGTTGGTGGTCATCACCGGCTTCCAGGCCGAGGCGGTGGAACAGACCATCGCCGCCCCCGATATCCACTGGGTCCGACAATGTGAGCGCAAGGGTACGGGACATGCCGTCCAGTGTGCCCTGCCCGCTCTGAAAGAGTTGCGTGGCGCGCTCTTGATCCTCAACGGCGATCATCCCCTGATCTCGACCGAAATTCTGCAACAACTGCTCGATTATCACCACCGTCAGGGCCATCCCCTGACCCTGTTGACCACCCGTATGGAAAATCCGGCGGGATATGGCCGGGTGGTGCGGGATGCACAAGGCCAGGTCGCGTGCATCGTCGAGGAGAAGGATGCCTCGGAAGCGCAGCGCGCCATCGATGAGGTCAATACCGGATTTTATTGCCTCTCCCTGGATCGCTTGCCGCACTGGATCGGTCGGTTGGACAACCGGAACGCCCAGAACGAATACTACTTGACCGATATCGTGCCCATGGCGTTGGCCGAAGGGGGGGTGGCGGCCTGGTGTTGCGAGGAGCGCATCGCCTTGTCCGGCGTCAACGACCGGCGTCAGTTGGCCACGCTGGAGCGCGCCTTTCGCGATCGTACCGTGGCCGCCTGGATGGAACGCGGCGTGACCTTCGTCGATCCGGAGTCCTGTTGGGTCGCGGCGGATGCGGAAATCGGTATGGATACCATCATCGAGCCGCATGTGAGTCTGGGACCGGGAACCGTCATCGGAGAAGGGTGCGCCATCGGGCCGTTCTGTCACATCCAGGAGAGCGTCATCGGGTTGGAGTGTCGCATTCTCTCCTACTCCCATCTGGATGGGGCGGAGGTGGATGCCGAGTGTACCATTGGACCCTATGCCCGGTTGCGACCCGGAAGCCGGTTGGCGCGCAAGGTGCGCGTGGGCAATTTCTGTGAGGTCAAAAAATCCACCATCGGTGCGGGCACCAAGGTCAATCATCTGAGCTATATCGGTGATGCCCAGGTGGGCAGCGGTGTCAATGTGGGGGCCGGAACCATCACCTGCAATTATGATGGGGTGCATAAGCATCGCACCGTGATCGGGGATCATGTCTTTGTGGGGTCGGATGTGCAGTTCGTGGCTCCGGTGCAGGTGGGGGTCGGGGCCACCATCGGGGCCGGGACGACCGTCACCAAGGATGTGCCGGCGGATGCCCTGGCCATTTCACGGGCGCATCAGACCCATGTGATGGGGTGGTCGGAAAAACGCAAGCCCCGATCCTGAACAAAAGGGGAGAGCTCCTATGTGCGGCATTATCGGTGTCATCGGCGAACGCAATGCCACCCCCATCCTGGTGGAAGGGCTCAAACGCCTCGAATACCGGGGATATGACTCGGCAGGCATCGCCGTTCTGGATCGGGATGGGGAGATTCTGATCTCCCGCTCCAAGGGCAAACTGATCAACCTGGAAAACCGTCTCGCCGAATTGCCCCGTACCGGCCTGGCGGGAATCGGTCATACCCGCTGGGCCACCCATGGCCCCCCCACCGAACAAAATGCCCATCCCCATCAATCCCGTCGCACTGCGGTGGTCCATAACGGCATCATCGAGAACTATCAGGAACTCCGCCGCGAACTGATCGCCCTGGGCGTGACCTTCACCTCGGATACCGATACCGAAGTGATCCCCCACCTCATCGATCAGGAGCTGGATCGGGGTGCGGAACCGGCCGCTGCGGTCCGGTCCGCCATTCAACGGCTGCAGGGTGCCTATGCCCTGGGCATCCTGATCCGTGGCAGTCAACAGCTCATCGCGGTGCGGCGTGGCAGCCCGCTGATCCTCGGCATCGGCGAAGGGGAAAATTTCATCGCCTCCGACGCCACCCCGCTGGTCCCTTACACCCGGCGCATGATCTACCTCAACGACGATGACCTGGCGGTGCTCACCAGTACCTCGGTCCGCATCACCGATCTGCACGGCCACTCCGTGGAACGCACCATCAAACTCTCCCACGTCAGCGCGGATCTGACCGATAAATGGCCCTATCGCCATTTCATGCAAAAGGAGATCTTCGAACAGCCCACCGTCCTCGGAGAGACCCTCAAAGGATTGATCAACGCCGCCGAACAAAAGGTGGATCTGCACGATCTCGATGGCTCCATCGACTGGAAGGCGGTCGAGGCGGTCAACATCATCGCCTGTGGCACCTCCTATCATTCGGGCATGGTGGCGGGATACTGGATCGAACATCTCGCCCGTGTGCCGGTCGGGGTTCACATCGCCTCCGAGTTCCGCTATCGGGAACCCCCGTCGCTGCCCGGCGCGATCACGGTGGTCATCTCCCAGAGCGGCGAAACCGCCGATACCCTGGCGGCCCTGCGTTATTGCCGCTCCCAGGGGCAGAAGGTGCTGGCCATCGTCAACGTGCCGGAATCCTCCATCGCCCGCGAGGCCGATGGCGTGCTCTATACCCAGGCCGGACCGGAAAACGGGGTCGCCTCCACCAAGGCCTTCACCACCCAGTTGATGGTGCTGGCCTGTCTGACTCTGGCCCTGGCCCGCGCCAAGGGACGCCTGCCCCGCGACCAGGAAAAACAGTGGGTCGAGGAGTTGATGCGGGTGCCGGCCCGTCTGGAACAGGTGCTGCTCCACGACGAGGCGTTGCACCGGATCGCTGGAGTCTTCACCAATGCCAAGGGTTTTTTGTTCATGGGTCGGGGCACCTGTTATCCGATCGCGCTGGAAGGCGCCTTGAAACTCAAGGAGATCTCCTACATCCACGCCGAAGGCTACGCGGCAGGAGAGATGAAACATGGTCCCATCGCCCTGATCGATGCCCATCTGCCGGTGGTGGCGGTGGCTCCGAGGGATCCTCTGTTCGATAAACTGGTGAGCAATCTCGAAGAGGCGCGGGCTCGCGGTGGGCGTCTGGTGGTGATCACCTCCCGTCCGAACGGTGCCGAAGAGACCCCGTTTGGCGCGGATCACGTCATCCCCATGCCGGAGTGCGGCCTGTTCGCGGCACCGATTCTCTACGTGGTGCCGCTGCAACTGCTGGCTTATCATATCGCGGTGCTCAAGGGCACCGATGTGGATCAGCCCCGCAATCTCGCCAAGAGCGTCACCGTGGAGTGAATCCAGGCGTCAACCGGGTGGGGGCGGTGGCGTCGCGCTGACCACCACCCGGTTGCGCCCCCCGGTCTTGGCCTGATACAGGGCCAGATCGGCCCGTTCCATGGTCTGTTCGATCGGCTCTTCGATCTGCCGGAAGGCGATTCCGCAACTGATGGTCACGTTCCGTTCGTGCATCGGCGGCTCGAAGAGCTGTTTTTGTACCCGCATCCGGATCCGTTCCGCCACCTCCTGAGTGGTCTTTTCCGGCGCGCCGATCAGAAAGATGACAAACTCCTCCCCGCCCAACCGCACCGGAATATCCACCCCTCGCACGCTGTCGGCGAGAATTTTGGCCACCACCCGCAAGGTGACATCCCCCATGGCGTGACCGTAGGTGTCGTTCACCGATTTGAAATGATCGATGTCGAAGGCCAGCAGGGCGATCGAGGCGTTGGAATCCCGATCGTGAATGCGGGTCAGGCGATTCATCGCCTCATGCATGTAGTAGCGGGTGAACAGTCCGGTCAAAGGATCCCGGATGGAACGCTCGTAGGCGTTTTTCTTTTCCAGATCCATCCGATGCAGGATGATCTCCCGTTCCACGGCCACGCCCAGAGGGATGCTCAACTGGGTGAGAATGTGCGCCATGCCATCGTCGATGATTAGGGGAGCGGAGAGCCGGAACAAAACCACAGCCTGCACCAGATCGTTTTGCGGAGAGAACAAAGGCAGGATCAATCCCTGTTCGATGGCTTCGCCGCCGGGGGAGAGGGCCGTGCCGGGATAGGGCGCGACGAGATAGGGACCGGCGTGATCCTGTTGCCAGTGGGCGCGGGAAATCCCCAGAAAGGCACGACATTCGGCAGGCGCGGTGGGCAGCAGAGTGGCGCGGAAACCGTTTTCCGGAGCCATGTAGAGGATTTCGTCCGTCTCGGTGAGCGCGAAAAATTCCAGCCCGAATGTCGGAATCAGCGGTTGGGCCAACTCCAGGATCCGACTGGCCACCTCGCTGAAATTCCTTTGGATCATCAGGGTTTGCATCATCTCGCGCAGCATGCGGTTGAGATTGGAAAGCCGCTGATAGTTGGAATTGGTCCGGGTGAGCAGAAAGAGTCCGCAGTCGAGATTTTTGAGCTGGGTGAACATGTAACCCACCAGAGGCTCGGGAATCAGCGAACCGTGCTGCGGAGCGATCAGGCGGATGGGCAGGGTCTCCAGATTGGCCAGTCCATGGCGCAGAATCTCCTGACTGGGCATGTAGTGTTCGTGAAAGACCTGAATCGCCTCGAAAGCCCGTTCATCCCGGGCGAAGAGCGGGGTGTCCCTGGAGAGCCCGCCGAAAAGATCGCTGGAAAAGAGGGTTCCGGTGGCGGGATCGAAGGTGCAAAAAGCCCCGCTGAAGTGCAGATAAGGGGTGAAGATGAATTGCAGTTCCCGTCCGCCCAACTCCAGTTTCCAGCCTTGTTCCTCCACGCAAGAGAGAGGCAGTCGCTGCAGCCCCAGATGCTTGAGCAGCGCATTGCCGCGCCAGTGACTGAGAATCCGGGCATCCTCCCGGGTGATCAGGGTGTCCAGTTGCGGCAGAATCCCGGTGATGTCGGGATCCTGATGGTGACAGATGATGTAGCGAATCGAGGAGAGGGGAATCACCTCTTCGATTTTTCGCAGCGTGGTGGAAAAGGTGAGCACCGATCCCGGATCGAGCAGAACCGATTGATCCCCGTGTTCGATCAGATAGGGGTGACATTGAAAGGGATCGTCGGTGAAATGATGTCCCACCCACCAGATGCGATGCGCCACTTCCAAGGCATGTTCGAGTTCTTCCGCGTTGGGTTCGCGGGGCATCGTCGGGCGATGGAGTGGTGGGGATGTGGTTGACATGGGACGTACTCGTGCATGGGAGGCTGGTCGTTTTGTTTGAGCCTGGATGGGTATACTGTGCCACGGCGATCTGCGGGGTTCAATGCTTTTTTTGCTAATTTTTCTTATATTTTTGGTGAGTTGGATGATCGTCAGGCCGCGATTTAATCTGTTGAAAGATAAAGAGGAGGAATGGGGGATTCCGGTTTCGGGGGTTTGATTTTTGAATGATATTGGTTATCGTTTGGCGGTCCCATGGGCTTCGCCCCTGGACCCCACCAGGGGCCCTTGGCCCCTGGACCCCGTTAGATCTGCCGCCCGGAGTGGTGGGAAATCAGCGGTTGCAACGCGGCGAGCGGAATGGCTCCCGGTCGGAGCAGCGTGGCCTGTTCTCCCGCGACGCGCAGCAGCGTGGAAGGCTCGGCATCGGGCCGGATGAGACCATCGATCACCATCAGGGCTTCGTGACGCCAAATGTGACGTACCGCCTCGGTGGTGGGCGGGGGTGGTTCTCCGGCCCGGTTGGCGCTGGTGGAGATGAGCGGACCCCGCCACAGGGCGAGCAACCGTTCCACCACCGGAGACGGAGAGTGGCGCACGGCGAGAAATCCCGTCCCCCCGGTGAGAACCGGGGGGAGATCGGAGCAGGCGGGCAGCACCAGAGTCAGCGGACCCGGCCAGAAGCGTTCCATGAGCCGCAGAGCCAGGGAACCGGGAGGCTCGATCAGTCCGGTGAGGCTCCTTGCATCCGGAATCAATAGGATAAACCCTTTTTCCGGCGGTCGTTCCTTCATGCGGATCAGGCGCGCCACGGCCTCGGGTTGAAAGGGGTCGGCGGCCAGACCGAACAGGGTTTCGGTGGGCAGACCGATGACCTGCCCCTGTCGCAAGGCGGTGATGGCAGCTTGCATGGCGTCGCTCGATTTTTGGAACGGGGTCAGAGCGTTTGCAATCTGGCCTGGAGAGCCTGATGTTTCTGGGTCACTTCGGCGGCCATGCGGGACTTGAAATCCCGATAGCGTTCGGCCAACTCCGGATCTTCCAGAGCCAGAATGCGAACCGACAGCAACGCGGCATTTTTGGCCCCCGCCTTGCCGATGGCCATGGTGGCCACCGGAATGCCTCCGGGCATCTGGACCGTGGCCAGCAGGGCATCCATGCCTTGCAGCTCCGTGGCCGAAAGCGGTACGCCGATCACCGGCAGATCGGTGATCGAGGCCACCACACCCGCCAGATGGGCGGCGGCTCCGGCTCCGACGATCAGGATCCGGATGCCCCGTGGGGCGGCGTTGAGGGCGTAATCGTGGGTGCGTTCCGGGGTGCGGTGGGCCGAGGTGACGCTCATTTCGAACGGAATGCCGAAGTCGCGCAACACTTTGCCGGCCTCTTTCATTACCTCCCAGTCCGAGTCGGAGCCCATCAGAATTCCCACGCGGGGCATGTTTGAATCGTTCATGGTGTTCGCCTTCAGGGTTGTTGTTCCCGGGCCACGGCCCGATATCCGATGTCGTTGCGGAACTGGACGCCATCCCAGGAGATGGCACGGACCGCTTCGTAAGCGCGGCGTTGCGCCTCGGCCACGCCGTGACCCAGAGCGGTGACGCCCAGCACCCGGCCTCCGGCGGTGACGACCTGATCGTGATCCAGCCGGGTTCCGGCGTGAAAGACCATGGTATCGCTGTGGGTGGCGGCCTCGTCGAGTCCCCGGATCGCATCGCCTTTGGGATAGCTCCCCGGATAGCCTTTGGCCGCCATGACCACGCACAAGGCGGCGCGGGGATCCCAGTCGATCTGCATTCCTTCGAGGGAGCCGGTGGCGCAGGCCATCAGGAAGGGGATGATATCCGAACGCATCCGCATGAGCAGCGGTTGACACTCGGGGTCGCCAAACCGAACGTTGTATTCGAGAATTTGCAGATCATCCCCGTCGATCATCAATCCGGCGTAGAGAATGCCTCGATAGGGAGAGCCCTCCTGAGCCATCGCCCGTACCGTGGGCAGCACCAGGGTATCGATGGCCCGTTTCACCAGGGTTTCGGTCAACGCCGGAGCCGGGGAGTAGGCTCCCATGCCGCCGGTATTGGGTCCGGCATCGCCATCCCAGATTGCCTTGTGATCCTGCGCCCCGGCCAGGGGAATCACCCGTTCGCCATCCACGAAGGCCAGCAGCGACGCCTCTTCCCCACGCAGAAAGCCTTCCACCACCGTTTCGTCGCCGGCGGAGCCGAATTCACGTCGGATCATGATGCGTTCCACCGCCTCGCGGGCCTCTTCCCGGCTCAGGCAGACGATCGCCCCTTTGCCGGCGGCCAGTCCCGAGGTCTTGACCACGATGGGAATCTCCTGGGTCTGGAGATAGGAGAGGGCCGCTTCCGGATCCCGAAACGTGCGATAGGGGGCGGTGGGAATGCCGTGACGGGCCAGCAGATCCTTCATGAAGGCTTTGGAGCCCTCCAGACGGGCGGCGTTTTGGGTGGGTCCGAAGACTGGAATGCCCAGGGCTTGCAAGCGATCGGTCAGACCCAGGGTCAAGGGGGCTTCGGGACCGATCACCGCCAGATCGATGGCGTGATCCCGGGCGAAATCCACCAGTGGATCGAGTGCGTCGGCCTGGATCGGCAGACATTCGGCATAGGCCGCGATGCCCGGATTGCCCGGCGCGCACCAGATTTTTTCCACGAGGGGGGATTGGGCGATTTTCCACGCCAGGGCGTGTTCCCGTCCGCCACCTCCGACCAGCAATACCTTCATGCCCATGATTCGGCCATCTCCCGGGTTTGAGAAAACAGTCCGGGCCTGTCGCGACGCGCAAGCCTGGAGCGGATCTGAAATTTACGCACAATCGGGGTTGAAAATCCAGTGTTTCCGGTCGAAGTCGTACCGGTCGCAACCGGCACGCACCGCTTTCGTCCGCCACCGGTCCGCATCGGCTCCGTCCGCACGGAATGGAGAAAAAGGGAACGGGATCACGCGCTCTGCGGGCATGGATTCTTGGCGGCATTAAATTATATAAATCATATCGTTTGACCCGGACGCTCTTTCCATGACGGCGGCTCCGGGAATCCGCTCGGGAACCGGGCACGAAGTGTCGGCAAGAGGCGGTTGGTCGCTCGGTGCCGATGCTTCGTGCCCGGTGGTCACGGATCAGACGGGGCGTATCAGGCCGTCGTCCCGGTCAAGGTGATCAGCAGATCCTTGGTTTCCACATGGTCGCCGGTCTGCACATGGATTTCGGTGACGACACCATCCTGATTGGCGCAGATGGCGGTTTCCATCTTCATCGCTTCGAGGGAGAGCAGGCGGTCGCCACGGGCGACTTTCTGTCCCCGGAGGACCGCGATGGCCCCCACGGCTCCCGGAATCGGCGCGCCCACCTGATTCGGATCGCCGTCGCGCGCCTTGGGCGTGGAACGTTTCTGTCCGGACTGGGCCCGGTTCTGGATCACGATCGAGCGCGGTTGACCATTGACCTCGAAGAACACCTTGACGTTGCCATCCCGATCCGGTTCCGAGGAGGTGACATACTGGATGGTCAGAGCCTGACCCCGTTCGGGTTCGACCTGAATCTCCTGACCGGCCTCCATGCCGTAGAAAAAGACCGGCGAAGGCAGATGACTGACATCCCCATAGGTCTGACAGTGACGCATGAACTCCCCGAACACCTGGGGATACATGAGATGAGAGGCCAGTTGGGCATCGCTCACCATGCCGCCGGTGAGTTTGGACACGCGGGCGCGTTCGGCTTCCAGATCGGTATCGGGCAGCACCGCGCCGGGACGGACCGTCATGGCGGGTTGATTTTTCAGCACCTTGCGTTGCAGGGCTTCCGGGAATCCGCCCGGAGGCTGACCGAGTTCCCCCCGGAAATATTGCACCACCGATTCCGGGAA
>JADGBU010000135.1:0-1093 GCA_015231295.1 Magnetococcales bacterium
AGGCGTCGGATTAATAATATCGATGACCCGTTTGTGGGTACGGATCTCAAACTGCTCACGAGATTTTTTGTCCACATGCGGTGAACGTAAAACCGTGTAGCGGCTGATTCTCGTCGGCAACGGAATCGGCCCACGGATTTCTGCACCGGTCCGCCGTGCGGTCTGCACGATCTCGCCTGTCGATTGATCCAGTATCCGATGGTCGAACGCCTTCAACCGGATTCGTATCTTTTGATTATCCATTACCCATTCACCCAACGCCTTCCAGACGCCGCTCCCATACAGGCCATCGTCACAACGTGATTTCCGATACGACGCCGGCACCCACGGTCTTGCCACCTTCACGAATGGCGAACCGCAACCCCTTTTCCATGGCAATCGGTGCAATCAACTCCACTTCCATGGAGATATTGTCACCCGGCATCACCATCTCGACCCCCTCAGGCAACTTCAGCACACCGGTAACGTCTGTGGTCCGAAAGTAAAACTGCGGGCGATAGTTGGAGAAGAACGGAGTATGACGCCCGCCTTCTTCCTTGGACAGAATATAGCACTCGGCCTTGAACTTGGTATGCGGCGTAATGGAATTCGGCTTGGCCAGAACCTGACCACGCTGAACATCCTCACGCTTGATACCACGCAACAGCACGCCGATATTGTCACCCGCTTGTCCCTGGTCCAACAGCTTGCGGAACATCTCGACACCGGTACAGACCGAATTGGCGGTCCCTTTGATGCCAACAATCGAAACGTTCTCACCAACCCGGACAATACCACGCTCAACACGTCCAGTCACAACGGTACCACGTCCCGAGATCGTGAACACATCTTCGATCGGCATCAGGAAAGCACCGTCCAGAGGACGTTCCGGCTGCGGAATATAGGCATCGACCGCATCCATCAACTTCTGGATCGCACCGGCACCTTGCGGACCCGTATCCCCTTCCATCGCTTTCAGGGCAGAGCCGACCACGATCGGAATCTCGTCACCCGGGAAATCATAGGAAGAGAGCAGTTCACGCACTTCCAACTCAACCAATTCCAGCAGTTCCGGGTCATCCACCTGGTCGGCCTTGTTCATGAAGACCACCAG
>JADGBU010000135.1:1150-7536 GCA_015231295.1 Magnetococcales bacterium
CAGAATCGCGCCATCCATCTGCGCCGCACCGGTGATCATGTTCTTGATGTAGTCCGCATGTCCCGGGCAGTCCACATGGGCATAGTGACGATGATCGGTTTCGTATTCGACATGGGCAGTCGAGATCGTGATGCCACGAGCGCGCTCTTCGGGTGCCGCGTCAATCTGATCATAAGCCTTGAATTCGGCCAATCCTTTGCTGGCCAAATGCTTGGTGATCGCAGCGGTCAAGGTCGTTTTGCCATGATCGACGTGACCAATGGTTCCAATATTAACGTGCGGTTTGTTTCTTTGAAATTTAGCCTTGGCCATGTCTCTCTCCCCTTAGCCCTTGACTTTTGCGACGATTTCGTCGGCAACGTTCTTCGGCACCGGTTCGTAATGGTGAAACTGCATCGTGAAAGTCGCCCGTCCCTGGGTCATCGACCGCAGATCCGTGGCGTAACCAAACATGTTCGCAAGCGGGGTCATGGCTTTCACCAATTGATTCCCGGCAACCGAATCCATGCCATAAATCGTGCCCCGTCGAGAGTTCAAGTCACCGATCACATCGCCCATAAAGGCTTCGGAAACTTCAACTTCCACCTCCATGATGGGCTCAAGAATAACCGGTGCAGCCTTGACGCAACCGGCTTTGATCGCCATGGACGCCGCGATTTTAAAGGCCATTTCAGACGAGTCAACGTCATGATACGAACCGTCATACAATGCCACTTGAACATCCACCATGGGATATCCAGCCATGACACCATTGACCAACGCCTCCTCGGCACCTTTTGCCACCGCAGAGATATATTCTCTGGGGACAATACCGCCTTTGATCTCATCCAGGAAGTTGAATCCCGCCCCATGTTCACGAGGCTCAATTCTCAACCAGACATGACCAAACTGACCACGACCACCAGACTGGCGGACAAACTTCCCTTCCGACTCGACCGTCTTGGTGATGGTTTCTCTGTAGGCAACCTGCGGCTTGCCGACATTGGCTTCGACTTTAAATTCACGCATCATACGATCCACCAGGATCTCAAGATGCAACTCACCCATACCAGAGATGATGGTCTGATTGGTTTCGTGATCGGTCGCAACACGGAAAGAGGGATCTTCCTGCGCCAGTCTTCCCAATGCGATACCCATCTTCTCCTGGTCGGCCTTGGTCTTCGGCTCGATGGCGATCGAGATGACCGGCTCCGGGAAGGTCATTTTCTCCAGAATGATCGGCTTGGCCGGGTCACACAGGGTATCCCCTGTGGTGGTCATCTTCAGACCAACGGCGGCCGCGATATCACCCGTTCTGACTTCCTTGACATCTTCCCGCTTGTTGGCGTGCATCAACATGATGCGGCCAATCCGCTCTTTCTTATCCTTGCCCGGATTCAGAATGTAGGAACCTGCCGTCAGAATTCCGGAATAAACACGGAAGAAGGTCAGGCTGCCCACAAACGGATCGGACATGATCTTGAAGGCAAGAGCCGAGAAGGGTGCCGTATCCTTGGCCTCGCGAGAGTCCGGAGTCGGATCATCCAACGACTTGATGCCCTGCACGGAAGCCACATCATCCGGTGACGGAAAATAGGCCACCACCGCATCCAAGAGAGCCTGCACGCCCTTATTATTGAACGCCGAACCACACATGACCGGAATGAAGGAGCTCTTGAGCACACCCTTGCGGATGCACGCACGCAGTTCCACTTCACTGATGGATTCGCCTTCCAGATAGCGTTCCATCAACTCATCATCTTCTTCCAGAGCGGTTTCCAGAAGTTTCTCGCGATATTCGTTGACATCGTTAACCATGTCAGCCGGAACATCACGGACTTCGTAACGCGCACCCAAGGACTCATCGTCAAAGATCAACGCCTTGCGGGTGATCAAATCAATCATGCCACGGAAATTCTCTTCACTTCCGATCGGCAGTTGAATCGGCACCGCCTTCGCTTTCAGACGATCCTTGATCATGGCGACGACACGGAAAAAGTCGGCACCCATGCGATCCATCTTGTTGACGAACGCGACGCGCGGAACCCCGTAACGATCGGCTTGACGCCAGACGGTTTCCGACTGGGGTTGCACACCACCCACGGAACAAAAGACCGCAACCGCTCCATCCAAGACGCGCAAAGAGCGTTCGACTTGGATGGTAAAATCCACATGACCAGGGGTATCAATGATATTGATCCGATGATCACTCCAGAAACAGGTGGTGGCAGCCGAGGTGATCGTGATGCCGCGCTCTTGTTCCTGCTCCATCCAGTCCATGGTGGCAGTTCCGTCATGCACCTCGCCCAGCTTATGCGAGCGACCGGTGTAATACAGAATCCGCTCGGTCACGGTGGTTTTACCGGCATCAATGTGCGCCATGATACCGATATTGCGCACGCGAGACAGTGGTATTTCCCTTGACACGTCACATCCCCTGTACAGAAACGCCGAAGAGCACCAGGCTCTTATAGGTCATTGGCGTTACCACCGATAATGAGCGAAAACCTTGTTGGCTTCAGCCATGCGGTGCGTATCGTCTTTTTTCTTGACCGTAGATCCACGTCCATTGGCGGCATCCATCAACTCGGCGGCCAATCTTTCGCGCATCGTCTTCTCGCCACGATCACGGGCATACTTGACAATCCAGCGAATCGCCAAGGTTTGACGACGGCTCGGTCGAACTTCGACGGGAACCTGGTAGGTTGCACCGCCAACCCGACGTGAACGTACCTCAACCGTTGGACGGGTGTTATCGATCGCATCGCGGAAGATCTTCATCGGATCATCCTTGGTGCGCTCGCCCACGATCTCCAGGGCTCCATAAAAAAGCCGCTCGGAAAGGGATTTCTTGCCGTCCCGCATGAGACAGTTCATGAATTTGGCAACCAGCTGGTCACCATACACGGGATCACCCACGATGTCCCGTTGTTGAACGTCACGCCGTCTCGACATTCATACCGCTCCTGCCAACATTTGAGATTGATTCCCAAAGCCCTTTGCGTCGCATCAGAGCGCAACCGCACAGACCTTGGACTTGTCACCCGCCACACCAGTCGGGCGAACGGGATTACTTCGGCCGCTTTGCACCATACAAGGAACGACCCTGCTTGCGATTCTTGACCCCTTGGGTGTCGAGCGTACCACGAATGATGTGGTAGCGAACACCGGGAAGATCCTTCACGCGTCCACCGCGGACCAGAACCACAGAGTGCTCTTGCAGATTATGACTTTCACCAGGAATATACACGGTGACTTCATGGCCATTGGTCAGACGCACACGAGCCACCTTACGCAAGGCGGAGTTCGGCTTTTTCGGTGTCGTCGTGTAAACACGTGTGCAGACCCCACGCTTCTGGGGGCAGGACTGCATGGCCGGGACGTTGGTTTTCTTCTTAATCGTCTTACGTCCAAAACGCACAAGTTGATTCACGGTTGGCATTACGATCTCACCCTAAACCATTCATCCGATTAGTGTATCAATATTCGATCCGCCGGTAAAGTCTTATTTTGCGTTTTTCTTCAAAAACTTCGACTTGACCAGTGCCCCGTTCTCCTTCCCGCCACATAGCCCGGAAGGAGTTCTCTTTCGCAAACAGAGTTGATTTTCTGTTTCGCGAAAGCCCTTCATACTACCAGATCCTCAGGGTTTGTCAACTGCTTTGATGAGATTTTTTTCATTCCCATCATTTTTCTTCCACAGCCTTGAAGCCCTTCTCCCCACTCACGAAACCGCCTGGCGCACTTTGTTGTGAAACACATCCTTGGCGTGTCCCGTTCCCGCAGGAATCAATCGACCCACTATGACATTTTCCTTCAGCCCGGTCAAGGTATCTGCTTTACCGGAAATGGTCGCTTCCGTCAATACCCGCGTCGTCTCCTGGAAGGAGGCCGCCGAAATGAAGGATGGCGTGGACAAAGAGGCTTTGGTGATTCCCAACAGCAATGGGGTACTGGTTGCCTCGCGACCCCCTCTGGCCAGAGCCTTTTCATTCATGCGCATCAACTCCGTGCGCTCCACCTGCTCCCCCGCGACCAGAGTGGTGTCACCGGGATCCACAATCGTCACCTTCTGCAACATTTGGCGGACAATCACCTCAATATGCTTGTCATTGATCCGCACACCCTGCAAACGATACACCTCCTGAATCTCGTTGACCATGAAGCGGCACAGAGCTTCCAGCCCCAAGACCTTGAGAATGTCTTGAGGCACCAGGGAACCTTCAATCAACGGTTCACCGCGCCGGATCCAGTCTCCTTCGTTGACCGCCAACTGTTTGCCCTTGAGCAACAGATATTCACGCGGTTCCCCGCCATCGTCCGGTGTCACCACCACACGACGTTTCCCCTTGAGATCCTTCCCGAAGGAAACCACCCCTTCGTTCTCGGCAATAATGGCAAACTCCTTGGGACGCCGCGCCTCGAACAGCTCCACCACACGGGGCAGACCACCGGTGATGTCACGGGTCTTGGAGCTCTGACGGGGAATCTTGGCGATGATGTCACCCGCCTGAACATGATCCCCTTCCTGCGCCACAATCACCGATCCCGCCGGCAGATAGTAGCTGACCGCCGCTCCGGTTTGCGAAATCAGGGTTTCACCGGTTGCCGGATCCTTCAAGGTCAGACGTGGACGCATATCCACCCGGCGTCCCTGTCCTTTCCAGTCCGTGACCTCGCGGAAGGTCAACCCGGTGGTTTCATCCGTCACTTCACGCAGCGTGGTGCCTTCCTGCAAATCGCCATAACGCACCTCACCGTTGAATTCGGTGATGATCGGCGTGGCGAAGGGATCCCACTCGGCCAGGACGCCACCCTTCTCGACAAATCCGCCATTGGCGACCGTCAAACGGGCACCGTAAGGAACCCGATAGCGTTCACGCTCACGACCGACAAAACCACGCTCCAGCTTGACACCATCCTCCTGAGGTCTGGCGTCGTGGACCGTCACCTCGCTGTTGCGGGACAGAACCACAAACTGACCATTGCGATCCGTCACCGTGCTCAAATTATGATACCGCAGAATCCCCCCGTTGACCGTCTCGATGGCGGAACGTTCCACCGCACGGGAGGCCGTACCACCGATGTGGAAGGTACGCATGGTCAACTGGGTACCCGGCTCACCGATACTCTGCGCCGCGATCACGCCAACCGCCTCCCCTTCCGTCACCGGAACACCACGAGCCAGATCGCGGCCATAACAGAGCACGCACACCCCGCGCTCCGTGGCGCAGGTGAGCGGCGAGCGCATCAATACGGTTTCGACGTTGGAGTTTTCAATCCGGTCCACATCGGCCTCGGTCATGATGTGACCCGCCTTGACCAGCAACTCGTCCGTGACCGGATCATACACATCATAAACCGGCGTGCGTCCCAGAATGCGATCGCCCAGAGACTCCACCACGTCGTTGCCTTCCAGCAACGCGGCGGCGGTCAACCCCTCCTGGGAGTGACAATCGTACTCCCGAACGATACAGTCTTGAGCCACATCCACCAGACGACGGGTCAAATAACCCGAGTTGGCCGTCTTCAACGCGGTATCGGCCAAACCTTTACGCGCACCATGGGTCGAAATGAAGTACTGGAGAACCGTCAATCCCTCGCGGAAGTTGGCGGTGATCGGTGCCTCGATGATTTCGCCGGAAGGCTTGGCCATCAGACCGCGCATGCCCGCCAACTGACGCATCTGGGCGGCGGAACCTCTCGCCCCGGAGTTGGCCATCATGAAGATCGAGTTGAAGGAGAGCTGCTCCTGTCTCTGTCCTTTGCAGTCCACCCCCTCTTCCGAGGAGATGGCTTTCATCATCGCTTCGGCCACCCGCTCCGTGCACTGCGACCAGATGTCCACCACCTTGTTATATTTTTCACCCTCGGTGATCAGACCATCCGAATACTGACGCTCGATCTCCTGCACCTTGACCTGGGATTCCCGCACCAACCGCTTCTTGGCCTGCGGAATCACCAAGTCATCCTTGCCGAAGGAGATGCCGGCACGGGCCGCAAACGAAAAGCCCATGGACATAAGACGGTCGGAGAAGACCACCGTCTCCTTGGCGCCGCAGGTGCGGTAGACCATATCGATCAGGTTGGCCACCTCTTTTTTGGTCAAGAGGCGATTGATCCGCTCGAACGACACCACCTCGGGCAGAATTTCCGTCAACAACACCCGACCAATCGTCGTCTGGATCCGATTCCCCTTGATGCGACAGAAGATGCGCGCATGCAGACCCGCGATGCCGGAGTCGTAAGCCTGACGAACCTCTGCCGGGGAGGAGAAGATCATATCTTCTCCGGCCACACCGAGTCGCTCCGAGGTCATGTAATAGAGGCCCAGAATGATATCCTGGGTCGGCACGATGATCGGTTTGCCGTTGGCCGGGGAGAGGATGTTGTTGGTGGACATCATC
>JADGBU010000135.1:7583-9801 GCA_015231295.1 Magnetococcales bacterium
CTGGTCGCCGTCGAAGTCGGCGTTGAAGGCGGTACAGACCAACGGATGCAACTGGATCGCCTTGCCTTCGATCAGCTTCGGTTCGAAGGCCTGAATGCCCAGACGGTGCAAGGTCGGCGCACGGTTGAGCATCACCGGATGTTCGCGAATCACCTCTTCGAGGATGTCCCAGACTTCGCTCTTCTCCTTTTCCACCATGCGCTTGGCCGCCTTGATGGTGGTGGAGAGTCCCTTCTCTTCCAGACGATTGTAAATGAAGGGCTTGAACAGCTCCAGGGCCATCTTCTTGGGCAGACCGCACTCGTGGAGTTTCAGGTCCGGACCGACCACGATCACGGAACGTCCGGAATAGTCCACACGCTTGCCGAGAAGATTGAGCCGGAACCGACCCTGTTTGCCCTTCAACATTTCGGAGAGGGATTTCAGGGGACGCTTGTTGGTGCCGGTGATCACGCGACCGCGACGGCCATTGTCGAACAGGGCATCCACGGACTCTTGCAGCATCCGCTTTTCATTGCGGATGATGATGTCCGGGGCGCGCAGTTCAAACAGACGCTTCAAGCGATTGTTGCGATTGATCACCCGACGATAGAGATCGTTCAGGTCGGAGGTGGCGAAACGCCCCCCATCCAAAGGAACCAGAGGACGCAACTCCGGCGGAATCACCGGCAGCACTTCCAGAATCATCCACTCGGGACGATTGCCCGACTCCTGGAACGACTCCAGGGTATGCAATCTCTTGATGATTCTCTTGCGGCGGGCATCGGAGTTGGTGGCGGCCATCTCTTCGCGCAAGGTTTCGATCTCTTGCACGATATTCATGCTGGCCAGCATGTCGCGAATCGCCTCGGCACCGATGCCGGCGGTGAAATCTTCGCCATACTCATCCAGCAACTGATGATAACGCTCTTCCGTCAGCAGCTCCCCCTTGGACAAGGGGGTCATGCCGCCATCCAGAACCACGAAGTTCTCAAAGTAGAGAACCCGTTCCAGATCCTTGAGCGTCATGTCCAGCAGCAGACCGATGCGACTCGGCAGGGATTTCAGAAACCAGATGTGGGCAACCGGCGCGGCCAGTTCGATATGTCCCATGCGCTCGCGGCGCACCTTGGACTGAATGACCTCGACGCCACACTTTTCGCACACCACGCCCCGATGTTTGAGGCGTTTGTACTTCCCGCACAAACACTCGTAATCCTTGACCGGTCCGAAAATCTTGGCGCAAAACAGGCCATCCCGTTCCGGTTTGAAGGTACGATAGTTGATGGTCTCAGGTTTTTTGACTTCACCAAACGACCATGAACGGATTTTCTCGGGCGACGCCAGGGAGATGCGAATGCCGTTGAAATTCTGTCCCAGGGTTGGCCGGGAAAACAATTTGAAGAGATTTGGTTTCACGTCCTCTCGCTCCACTCGATAACCCTACGCCCCGGATCGGGGCGGGTGAATCCTGGTAAATCCTGAACCGACCTACTCTCCGGTTTTGAGCTCCACATCCAACGCCAAGGATTGCAACTCCTTGATCAACACGTTGAACGACTCCGGAATACCCGCGTCAAACGAGTCATCCCCCTTGACGATCGATTCATAGATCTTGGTACGACCCGCCACATCGTCGGACTTGACCGTCAGCATCTCTTGCAGGGTATAGGCGGCGCCATACGCTTCCAATGCCCAGACCTCCATCTCCCCGAAACGTTGGCCACCGAACTGGGCCTTACCGCCAAGGGGTTGCTGCGTCACCAACGAATAGGGTCCGATGGAACGGGCGTGAATCTTGTCATCGACCAGATGGTGCAATTTCAGGATATAGATATAGCCCACGGTGACGTTACGGTCGAAAGGCTCGCCGGTGCGGCCATCGATCAGGCGGATCTGACCCGATTTGGGCAGATTGGCCTTTTCGAGCAGCTCCACGATATCCTTTTCCGTGGCCCCGTCGAAGACCGGCGTGGCGATGGGCACCCCATCGCGGAGATTGCCACAAAGGGTCAACACCTCCTCATCGGTCAACGCCTTCACCGCACGCGACTGCTTGGGATTGGTGAAGATGAGGGAGAGCACTTCCCGCACCGGCTCCAGATCGGTCTGCTCCAGCTCCGCCTGCTGCTGGGCGCGATAGGCATCGACCGCTTCACCGATACGCACGCCCAACCCCTTGGCGGCCCAACCCAGATGGGTTTCGAGAATCTGTCCCACATTCATACGGGAAGGCACA